>JARGGF010000888.1 GCA_029210905.1 Bacteroidales bacterium
TAGGTCAACTGAAAGGAAATCAGGTAATTTCAATTGATCCATATATAGAGGAATTGGTAAACGCACCTTCCACCAATCTGAAAATTGTGATGGATGGTCGCGACTTAAAATTCCTTGACAATACTTTTAATACCACAGCTATTTTTTATACGCTTATGTATATTGATGGTGCAGATCATGAAAAAGTATTTAATGAAGTTAAAAGGGTATTAAAACATGGAGGAAAATTAATGATTTGGGATGTAAACCTTCCTGTAAGCCAGGATACATCAAAATATTACGGTGTTTTTCGCTTTAATTTTAAACTTCCCAAAATTGAAATAAATACCGGATATGGTGCCCGTTTTCCAAAAAAGACTGACCAAAATATGCAATACTATATCGACATTGCAAAAAAGACCGGGTTTCGCGTTAAAAAAGCACAAAGCAACCATCCATCATTTTACATTGAATTGCAAACACCACCAGCAATTACAGATACATTAGCCGAAATTATCGATAAAAAGGGAATTGATTTTGCTTTAAACAATTACAATCAACTCGAAGATTCTAAATCTAATGAGTATTATTTCGGAGTTGATGCTTTGATATCACTTAGCTCCGAATATTTACTATCAGACAAAGCAAAGGAAGCAACAGAAATATTTAAATTAGCTATAAACAAATTCGAAATTGAAGAGAATATCATAAATTCATTTGGATATAAGCTTCTTAACAAAAAGAAAAACAAAGAGGCACTGGAAATTTTTAAAATTAATGTAAAAAAATTCCCACATTCGTCAAATGCTTATGATAGCCTGGCAGAAGCATATATGCTAGACAATCAGAAAGAACCAGCCATCAGGAATTATCAAAAAGCTTTAGAACTGAACCCCAATCATAGAAATGCTGAAGAAATGATTAAAAAATTATCGATTAATTAATTATTAATGTTTCCCACATATTTCAATATTTTGTATTACATTGATTATCTGATTCATACAGAATTAATTAATAGATTTTGGTGTAAATTTTGTGTTTTAGTGCCTTCGTGGCAAAAGAAGAATAGCCACAAAACCACGAATGCACTAAAATTCACAAAAAAATAATTTATAAATGTAATTTTTAATTTACTATATTTCAGGTAATTATAATATCTTATATTTTGCAAATTATTACTATACAACTATTTGCTTCAAGTGCGAAACATAGGTTAATCATTAACACCATCTTCTTGCATATTATGTT
Organism: Bacteroidales bacterium; assembly: GCA_029210905.1. Lineage (GTDB taxonomy): Bacteria > Bacteroidota > Bacteroidia > Bacteroidales > NBLH01 > NBLH01. The sequence goes on from JARGGF010000888.1 coordinate 1,228, forward strand.
GTAATAAGTCAATCTTTGTATATTTTTTAGTTAATCTTCTTTTCCTGCATCATGCAAATAAAGACTATAGTAATAAACTGGAATAGCACGGTGCTGATAAGATTAATATTTTTTGTGCTATGCACCAAAATACAGGTCAAATTTACACCCTGATTTTTTATTTCCCTATTCATTTTCATATATCCTGACTTATCAAAATCAGTCGTACTTTGGTATAAGTTCTTTATTTTTGAGTTATTAATGGAAATTCCCACATTAATAAGACTTACTTCTATTTACCAGATGCGACAATTGTAATTTAGGCGCAATCTAGGTAAATCCATGATGCACAATTAAAATTTATAGAGTATCAAATTTTAGCTCAGCGATATTTTTCTATGGAAAATGTAACAAACAATTACAAAAAAAATGAATGCCGCTAACTTTAACCCTAAAATTCTAAAGTTCACACTCCAAAAACTGTCCCTCACTATATTTTTATTCTTAAATAGCTATTTGATAGAGATATTTGATAAAAATTTAAATCCTACAATAATGAAAACTAAAATTATCCTCCTGACTATTGTGATTTTTATCAACAATATCATAGTAAATATAATGGCCTCAGGTGCGGCATTTACCGAAATAGCTCCGGGCAGCATATCGGGCAGAATCCTTGATCAAACGAGCAACTCTCCTATGGAGTATGTAACGGTTGTATTGTTCTCTATTTCAGACTCATCCATGGTATCCGGAACCATCACCGATGCCGATGGGAAATTTATAATTCACGGGGTTGAGTTTGGGAATTATTATGTCGAAGTAAACTTTTTGGGTTTTGAAAAGAAAACCATTCATGGTATAATTATTAGTCGTGAAACTTCTAAAATCAACTTGCCGGAAATTTCATTGTCTCCTTCAAGCACAGAGCTTAATGAAGTTAATGTGACCAGCGAAAAAGCAAAAATTGAATATCAAATAGACAAAAGAATTGTTAATGTTGATAAAAACATCAGCGCACAGGGTGGCTCGGCAATTAATGCCCTGGAGAACACCCCGTCTGTACAGGTAGATGCAGAGGGTAATCTTACCCTGCGTGGAAGTTCCGATTTTGTAGTACTGGTTGATGGAAAACCCTCAGTTGTAAGCGGAAGCAACGCGTTAAAACAATTGGCAGCAAGTAATATTAAGCAAATTGAAGTAATCACCAATCCCTCAGCCAAATATGATGTAGATGGAAAAGCGGGCATTATAAATGTCATTCTTAAAAAAGACAAATTACAAGGATTAAGTGGAAATATTAACCTATCCGTTAGCACTGCTGAGCGGACAAGTGCCAATGCTTTAGTAAATTTCAGGAAAAATAAATTTAACTACTTTGTTGGTGTTGATTATGCTGATAATGTATATAAAAGCGACATTGCAATCAACAATATAACCATCAACCCGGACGGTAATGAATATATTTCAGAAAAAATTAACCAGTTCAATAAAAATGATAATTTATCGCTAAAAGCCGGATTTGATTTTGATATAAATGAAAAAAATTCATTTTCAATATCAGGAAGTGCGGGAAAACAAGGA
>JARGGF010000889.1 GCA_029210905.1 Bacteroidales bacterium
ATGAATACCCTCTATTTATTGATGAAATACATAAAGGAACTGATAAATAACCATGATTTTAAAAAAAGAAGTAGTATTTTTGTGACTCAAAAAAAATGTGATACACAATTAATTACAAACCTTAAAGAATTACATACAAATGACTACTAAAATTAAAAATATTTGCTGCATTGGGGCCGGTTATGTTGGAGGCCCGACTATGGCCGTAATTGCACAAAAATGTCCCGAAATAAATGTAACTGTAGTGGATATAAATGAGCAACGGATCAAGGATTGGAATGACACAGATCTTGATAAGCTGCCAATTTATGAACCTGGTTTAAAAGAAGTAGTTGCCGAAGCCCGAGGAAGAAACCTGTTCTTTTCCACTGATGTTAATAAAGCCATAGCTGAATCTGAGATGATATTTATCTCCGTAAATACCCCCACCAAAACCTATGGCAAAGGAAAAGGCATGGCAGCCGATTTAAAATATATCGAACTTTGTGCCCGTCAGATTGCAGAAGTTTCTACCACTGATAAAATTGTAGTTGAAAAATCTACCCTTCCGGTCAGGACCGCTGAAACCATTAGGGCCATTCTAGACAATACCGGGAACCATGTAAACTTTCAAATTCTATCAAATCCTGAATTCTTAGCCGAAGGAACCGCTGTTACTGACTTACAAAATGCTGACAGAGTGTTAATCGGAGGCGAAGAAACCCCTGAAGGAAAGCAGGCCATGGAGGCACTCGCAGAAATATATGCACACTGGTTGCCAAAAGAAAGAATTTTGCAAACCAATGTCTGGTCTTCAGAGTTATCAAAATTGACTGCCAATGCTTTTTTGGCCCAAAGAATTTCTTCAATAAATTCTTTATCCGCCCTTTGCGAAAAAACGGAGGCAAATATTGAGGAAGTTGCCAGGGCTATTGGTTCAGACAGCCGAATTGGTCCCAAATTTTTAAAATCATCCGTTGGTTTTGGGGGCTCCTGCTTTCAAAAAGATATTTTAAACCTGGTTTATATTTGCAGAAGCCTTGGTTTAAAGGAAGTAGCCGATTACTGGGAACAGGTAATTATCATGAATGATTATCAGAAAAAACGTTTTGCAGATAATATGATCGCTACTTTATTTAATACGGTTTCAGGTAAAAAGATCGCCTTTTTGGGCTGGGCCTTTAAAAAAGATACCAATGATACCCGCGAAACTGCAGCTATGTATGTGGCTGATTACCTGATGGAAGATTTGGCAAATATTGTTGTATACGATCCAAAAGTAAAACCCAACCAAATGTATGCCGATTTGGATTACCTGAATACCAGGGCGGCTGAAGAAAATAAAAAACAACTCCAGGCATCCAACGATCCATACGAAGCCTGTAAAAACGCCCACGCAATTGCTATTCTGACCGAATGGGATGAATTTAAAGACTACGACTGGCAAAAAATCTATGACTCCATGATGAAACCTGCTTTTGTATTTGATGGAAGGAATATTTTGGATAAAGAAAAAATAGAAGCTATTGGGTTTGAGTACTGGGGGATTGGGAGGTAAATTGTTTTACAAATAACTCCTGACACAAAATATTTAAGCAAAAACATCATAAAAGTTTTGTCCAAATAAAAGGGCAAAACTTTTTTGTTTTTACAGAGAAAAAAGAAAAGTTGTATCTTTGTTATATTAATATAATCAAAGTAAGATGGAAACTGATTTTAATTCGCTGGATTTAAACAAAACTTATAGTTATGCAGACTATTTAACCTGGAGGTTTAAAGAAAGGCTGGAATTAATAAAAGGTAAAATTTTTAAAATGTCACCAGCTCCTGCAAGGGAGCATCAAAGTATATCAGGGGCATTATTTAGTGAATTTAGAACATATCTAAAAAGAAAGAGCTGTAAAGTATACCATGCACCTTTTGATGTCCGCTTGCCAAAAAAAGAAAAAGAGCCGGAAGATAAAGTCTATACAGTTGTTCAGCCAGATATTGTTGTAGTTTGTGACCAAAAAAAACTTGACAGTAAAGGATGTTTGGGCGCCCCCGACCTAATTATTGAAATTCTTTCACCTGCCACGGCAGCCAAAGATACGAAAGACAAATTTCAGCTTTATCAGGAATCAGGTGTTAAAGAATACTGGATGGTTTACCCGGGTGAAAAGTTAATTGAAGTGTTCAAACTTGATGAAACCGGGAAATACCAGTTGGAAGATAAATACAACCGCAGCGAAAGTATCCAGGTAGGCCTGTTGGGCGATTTAAAAATTGAACTGATCGATATTTTTGAAGAAGAATTCCTGGATTAAAATAATCAAAAATCTTATAGTTTCAGTTTGATCTACAGTTGTATATCCATTCCTTTTTCCATCTATATTGTATCCAGCAAATGTTTAAATAAATTTTTCTATTCCATTGTTAAGCTCCAAAGGAGCGGAGGCATTAGCATAGCCCAAAGGGGCTATGTTTTAATATGACCAGGGAACATAGAGCGCCAAAGGTGCGGGGTCACTGACATTATAATCCAAATGGAGCATATAAAAAGAAAATTAATTAAAATGCAAGGTAAGACATTAAATAAATATCATTTCAGAAGACTACATAGTCCGCAGATGAAGCAAATGTCCGCAGATAATTCACCATAAAATCTGCGTAAATATGCGCCATCTGCGGACAAAAAATCTCCATTTAAGCTTTTATTAATAAAAAATGCAAAAAAAAGGGGCGCTAGCCCTAAAATCTCCGTAACACAAATGAAAATACCAGCAATAAAGGGGCGTTAGCCCTGTTATCAAAATAAAACGAAAAT
>JARGGF010000088.1 GCA_029210905.1 Bacteroidales bacterium
AGGAGGTATGGAGCGGGTAATGTCAGAACTTATTCTTTATTTTTCCAAGCATAAGGAATTTGATGAAATACATCTTGTTCTCTATGGAATTACCCGTGAAATATTCTATAAGATACCTGATTCGGTAATAATTCATAGGCCGTCGTTCAGATTCAATAATGCCATCAGATGGTTTCATGCTATAAGAACATTGGTCTTTTTAAGGAAAACCGTTAAATGTATTAGACCTGTTTCAGTGCTGAGTTTTGGTGAATACTGGAATGCCTTTGTTATCATAGCTTTGTATGGTTTAATATATCCGATTTATATTTCTGATAGGTGCCAACCCGACAAGAGTCTTGGCCGGTTTCATGATTGGTTAAGAATGAAGCTTTATCCTAAATCAAGATGTATCATTGCCCAGACTGAAAGCGCAGCAGAAATATACCGCAGAAAGTATGGTCTTTATAAAATAACTGTTATCGGAAATCCGATTAGAACCATCACATCACGAAATGATATACATAGGGAGCTCATAGTGCTTATGGTTGGGCGCTTAATTAAAACAAAGCATCACGACAAACTGGTGGAGATCTTTTTAAAGATCCGTAAGCCGGGATGGAAGTTGATGATTGTAGGGTATGATCACTTGAAACAAAATGTATCTTTTGCACTACGGAAAATTATTGCGGAATTTCATGCCGAGGAAGATGTTTTATTGGTCGGTAAACAAGTGGATGTTGACAGCTATTATACTAGAAGCAGCATCTTTGCTTTTACCTCTAGTTCAGAAGGATTTCCTAACGCGATAGGTGAGGCTATGGCAGCAGGGCTACCGGTAGTTGCGTTCGATTGTATTGCTGGACCATCTGAAATGATTTCTGACGGCATCAATGGTTATCTAGTGCCTTTATTTGACTACGATCTGTTTCAAACCAGATTGGAACAGTTAATGGACAATGAGTCTTTAAGAATTGCGTTAGGATTACAGGCATGTAAGGATATTAAGAGGTACTCTATAGAGGTGGTTGGTAAGGAATATCTGAAATTATTTCTTGAATAATTAATTCGGCAAATTAATCATACTATGAAAATACTAATTACCGGCGGGGCCGGATTCATCGGATCGGCAGTTGTACCTGCACTTCAGAAAGAGGGATATGATGTTTACGTGCTTGATAACTTGTCTTTTGGCAGCAGAGAATTCATTAAAATTACCGATGATCATTTCTTTCATGCAGATATCAGAGACAGTAGTATAGTTGAAAGTATTGTTTCTACCCTGCACCCCAACATTTTTATACATCTTGCAGCGATTCATTTTATCCCATATTGCAACCAGCATCCTTTTGAGGCTGCAGACATCAATGTGAGAGGTACAATGAACGTCTTGTCTGCATGCAAAAAGATTAACTGCCTACATAAAGTGCTTTTTGCAAGTACGGCCGCCGTGTATCCGATAATTGATGCTGCAATTTGTGAAGATCATGATCTTCATCCACTAGATATTTATGGTTTAAGCAAACTCGCCGGAGAACATCTCTTCATGAAGTATTATCTTGAAACGCGAATTGACACCATCATATGCAGGTTTTTTAATGCATTTGGCCCGAATGAGACGAATCCTCATCTTATACCTGAGATTGAGAAACAACTGCGTGAAGGAAAAAGAACCATCCAGCTTGGAAACCTAACGCCGAAACGTGATTTTATTCACACATATGATATGGCTGCGGCTTTTATCAAGCTGCTAAAGCTAGAGAATTCAGGGTACGATACGTTCAATCTCGGTAGAGGAATAGAATACTCGGTTGTGGATATTGTTGAAGCGTTCGAACGGCAACTGAACGAAAAGATCAATATTGAAATTGAACCCGCGAGAGTAAGAAAAGTTGAAAGAGAACATTTGCTTGCCGACGTTACCAAGCTTAAGAGAAAAACCGGTTGGGAACCGGAATGGAGCATAGATGAAGGAATAAAAGACCTGATTAAAAGTTGGAACCAATAATTGTTGAAAATATGAAATCTGACGAGACAAGAATGAAGTTGGGCATATTGTTTTATTTCAGCTCTCAGTGGATGGGTGGGGTAATTTATGTTATTAATTTAATCAAAACCCTTAATTTCCTTGATGAAAGTCAGAAGCCTGAAATAACACTCTTTTACACACCAGACAATAAAAAATTCCTTGATGAAATCAAGTATCCGTATCTCACAACTGTTGAATGGATATTCCCTCCCATCATTTGGGGTAATCTGGAATCACTAATTATAGGGAAAAATGTTTTCATCCATAAAATTCTTCGGGAATATGATCTGGATGCTATTTATCCGATGCATGATTTTCCGGTAAGGACAAAAACAAAAACAAAACTTATAAGCTGGTGCGCTGATCTTCAGCATAAACATTACCCTGAATTTTTTACACTATTTCAAAGAATGCAAAGGGATTTCCGGATTAGTCTTGGGTTAAGAAACAGCGATAAAATGGTCCTTTCAAGCACAGATGTCCTAAATGATTTCAATAATTTTTTCACGGGTAGCAAAAGAACCCAAATGCGCATCTTTCGTTTCGTTTCAGTTATCGAAGATTTAACTGGGATTGATATCAATGACTTGAGGAATAAATACAAATTGCCCGAAATGTATTTTATGGTTTCAAATCAGTTTCACAAACATAAAAATCACAAAGTATTATTACTCGCTCTTGCAAAATTGAAACTAGGAGGCATAAAAAAACACCTGGCAATTACTGGAAAGTTCCCAAGTGCCGGAAATTCACTTTACCTTGGAGAATTACATCGTATTATTTATGAACATAATCTTCATGATCAGATCAGTTTCCTCGGCGTGATTCCAAGAAATGAACAAATGCAAATCATGAAGCACGCCCAGGCAGTATTACAGCCTAGTTTGTTTGAGGGGTGGAGCACGGTAATAGAGGATGCCAAGTCCTTGCAGGTTCCAGTCATTGCCTCTAATTTGAAGGTTAATATTGAACAACTGGGGGATGGCGGTCTGTATTTTGAACCTCATAATGCTGATGAACTGTCAGCAATTTTAGAGCGATACCCTATCAGAAACATAAAAAATGTATTTTACGAAGATTATAATCATCGGATTAAAAGAGCTGCAGAAGAACTTTTAATGATTTTCCAATAAATCATTTAATAGTGAAAGAACAATCCGGTCATAAAATACTTTTCATCAACCAGGCCACTGGGTATTTAATGAAAGATGTCATAAATGAATTTTGTGCAGAATATGATGATGTTGTACTATTAGCCGGCCATGTGTCAGATATTGGTGGGTCCTTAAATCAAAAAGTCGCAATCAGATTAATTCATAAATACAATAAGAAAAACAGATCCAACCGATTCTTTTCCTGGATATGGGGGACGATACAGGCAATATTATTAATCAGTTTGCAATATAGGAAATATCACCTCGTAATCACCTCCAATCCTCCAACCCTTGCATTTCTACCTCTTTTCTGCAGAAATAAATACTCAGTAATAATATATGATGTATACCCTGATGGATTAGTTGCCGGAGGTTTTATCTCCGAAACTTCCTGCGTAAACAGACTATGGATAAAGCAAAATATCAGATATTATAATAAAGCTTCTAATATTTATACATTAACTGAAAGCATGGCAGATACCTTATCTAAGTATGTGCCGAGGGAGAAAATAAAGGTGATCGTTCCTTGGTCATTGTTTTCAGGTAGTTCTAAAGTTAAAAAGGAAGAGAATATTTTCATTAAGAAATATAATCTGTCTAATTTCTTCCTTGTTATGTATTCAGGCAACATTGGATTAGGACATAATGTTGAGTCATTAATCGAAGTTGCCAGGGTACTTCGTAATGTTAATGATATCAAGTTTGTAATCATTGGAGATGGCTGGAATAAAGCCCTGATAGAAAAACGAATTTCGGAGTTTGGCCTTATTAATTGCCTGCTTCTGCCTTTTCAGCCATCTAATATGTTTAGGCATTCATTGTCCGCCGCAGATATTGGAGTTGTATCTGTCACCTCAGCGGCTTCAAAAGTTTGTGCACCTAGCAAGACCTATAACCTGATTAATCTTGAGATTCCTTTACTTTGTATTACTGATCATGAGACAGAATTGGCAAAGATCGTAAATTCAAATGAGATAGGTAAGGTCTGCAATAATAGCCAATACGAAGAAATGGCCGAATTTATTTTGTCATTTAAAAATGATTGTTCTCTTTACCAAAGTATTAGCGACAACCTAAAAAGATGCTCCAACAACTACACTATTGAAAATGCTCATAAATATTTAATTAATTTTAGAAACAACTAATTGACTCAGATTATGGAACTGAAAAAATTTATTACCAATCTTGAAGATGTATTTGAGGATGCTGATCCTATAACTATCAAACCTGAATCAAGCTTTAGAGATTTGGAGGGTTATTCATCACTGGTAGCGCTTTCAATAATTGCTATGGCTGATGAGATGTACAATGTAAAATTAAAGGGGGATGATATTCGTAAAGCTAATACAATTGAAGACTTGTTCAATATTATAAATTCAAAGTAAAAATGGCGTTTCTACATATCCCTGATGTGCGATTAGCTGGTGTTGCCGCCTGTGTTCCAAAAGCAATTCTAGAAACCTCAAGATACGCAGGTTTTTCGAAAGATGAAGCCGAAAAATTCATTTCAAGCACAGGGGTAGAAAGAAGAAGAATAGCCGATGAAAATATAACTACATCGGATTTATGTTTGAAGGCCGCAGAAAAACTTATTTCTGATTTAAATTGGAGCAGGGATGAAATAGATTGCCTGATTTTCGTAACTCAAACGCCTGACTATATCTTACCGGCAACTTCTTGTCTCCTCCAGGATAGATTAAAGCTCAAGGAGGGCGTTTTTGCGCTTGATATCTCACTTGGTTGTTCAGGATGGATTTATGGTTTGCAGGTTATTACAAGTATGCTATCGCACGGCCAGCTTAAGAAAGGTTTATTATTAGTTGGAGATACCATTCTAAAACCTTGCTCACCTGGTGATAAAAGCACTTATCCTTTGTTTGGAGATGCAGGTACAGCAACCGCTCTGGAATATAATAGAACTGTTTCGGGATTTAAATTCCATACTGCTACAGACGGAACGGGTTTTGAAGCAATAATTATTCCGGATGGAGGCTACAGGAATGGGACTCACCTGTCCTCATTTGAAATGATAGAATTCGAACCTGGTATAAAACGCAACAGATTGCAGACAGTTCTTGATGGCATGAGTGTCTTCTCCTTTGGGATTTCTAAAGCACCGGAATCCATCAGATTGTTAACTGAAAATTATGGAATTGATCTTGAGCAAGTTGACTACTTCCTTTTTCACCAGGCGAACTTGTTCATGAATGAAAAAATCAGAAAAAAGCTTAAGATACCATCAGAAAAAGTACCATACTCCATTAAAAATTATGGGAATACAAGCTCAGCCACAATACCTTTAACTATCGTAACAGAAATTAAAGATGTCATTGCTAACAGTTCGAAAAATTTGGTTGCATGTGGATTTGGTGTTGGCTTATCATGGGGAACTGTTCAATTTTTTACCGATAGAGTAATTTGTTCTGACCTAATTGAGTATTAATCATGATTAATCCATTTACGCTTGAGGGCAAAAAGATACTGGTAACTGGTGCTTCCTCAGGTATAGGAAAGGCAGTTGCTGTAGAATGTGCAAAGCTCGGTGCAATTTTGTTAATTACTGGAAGGGATAAGATTAGACTATCGGAAACATACAACCAACTGAACGGAAAAGGACATAGATTGGTACTGACCGATCTGACTGAAGAGAATGGGATTGAAAGCTTGGTTGCTCAGGTTGACTTTCTGGATGGAATTGTACATGCAGCTGGTATTGCTGATCCAGTGCCATTTCAGTATATCACAAAACAGAAACTACTTGATATTTTATCTATAAATACAATTAGTCCTGCAATTCTGACCAAGATGCTGTTAAATAAAAAAAGCTTGAGGAAGGAGGCTTCAATTGTTTTTATTTCTTCAATTTCCGGTATATATTGTTCATATGTTGGAGGTAGTATGTATAGTTCAACAAAAGGCGCGATCAATGGCCTGATGAAAGGAATGGCTATTGATCTTGCTAATAAACTGATCAGAGTAAATTCTGTATGTCCGGGAATGATTGAAACTCATATCTTAAATGATGGGAGAATTTCTCATGAACAGCTGGAGGAAGATAAAAAGAGATATCCATTAAAGAGATATGGTAAACCTGAAGAAGTTGCTTATGCAGCTATATTCTTACTATCTGATGCCAGCAAATGGATGACTGGTAGCAATATATTACTTGATGGCGGTTATACCCTTCTTTAATATCACTTAAGATGGAAGCTTATATCAAAGGTATTTCTTATTACCTGCCCAAATATAATTTAACTAACAAGGAACTTATAAAAGAATTTCCCGAATGGTCTGTCGAAAAAGTGGCCAGTAAGATTGGTGTCGATGAAAGACATATTTCATCAAAAGATGAAACATCTGCTGATATGGCTGTCTCAGCAGCCATCAAGCTTTTTGATGAGCATTCTGTTAAGCCTGACCAGATTGACTTTGTAATTCTCTGCACTCAGAGTCCTGACTATTTTTTGCCGACATCCGCATGCATCATTCAAAATAAACTTGGCATTCCTGTTACTGCAGGTGCATTGGATTTCAATCTTGGCTGCTCGGGTTTTGTGTACGGTCTGGCGTTGGCTAAAGGTCTGATTTATGGAGGCATAGCCAAAAATGTATTGCTGCTAACCTCTGAGACATACTCAAAATTTATTCACCCACGTGATAAATCAAATCTTACCATTTTTGGAGATGCTGCAGCAGCAACACTTATATCCGATAATGGTTTTGCTGAAATACTTAGTTTTAGTCTTGGTACTGACGGCCGTGGTGCAGATAATTTAATAGTGAAAACGGGTGGCTTAAGAAATCCTCAACCATTAAATGATTTAAAATTTGATGACCAGGGCAATCCATCTTCATCTGATCATTTATACATGGATGGAACTGAAATCTTTAATTTTACCCTTGAAACTGTACCGAAACTGGTAACTGAAACCCTGTTAAAAAATTCGGTGGGGCAAGACAATATTGATCTATTCGTCTTTCATCAGGCTAACAAGTATATGTTAAATTTTCTTCGTAAGAAAATCGGAATTCCTGAAGAAAAATTTTATTACCACATGAGCGCCATAGGTAATACTGTTTCTTCAACCATTCCGATTGCAATTTATGAAGCAATGAATGAAAAAAAAATCAATTCAGGCAGCAGTATTTTGATTGCTGGTTTTGGCGTCGGATATTCTTGGGCAGGAACCGTGCTTAAATTCTAGATTATAAATGAGGATAGAGGTTCATAAAACTCATGAGATTGATCTAAATTACTGGCGCGAAATTGTTTTTGAGTTTAACAGGGCATTTAATGTTAATAAGGAGACCGGAGAATTAGTTGCTTTTTATAACTGCACCCCTGTAGGGTATTCATACCATGCCCTGGTTTTTGAAGAAAGGACAAATAAAATTATCGGTTATAATGCGATATATCCCTATAAATATATTGACAGACATGAGGGGGAAATATTAGTAGGGGTGAGCGGTGGTACATATGTAATACCTGAATTCAGAAAGGAGATTTTCATTTTTGCTGATATGGCTACTGCATTATGGGATTTCATTTCAAGGGAAGGAATAATAGCCACGATTGGCGTCTCGAATGAAAATTCCTATCAGTATGCCAGGCAATTTCTTGATGCAAGATTGATCTCATATTTGCCCTATTATGCATTACCTGTCCGTATTTTAAATGTTCTGAAATTGAGAAAGATTTCATTTCTGAATTTTATTTCTCTTACATTGGCTTATATACATTTATTGGCAAATCTGATATTATCATTTATTATAAATGATATAGAAAAACAATCAAGGTTTGAATTAAAATTGGATGAAGATTTTTATTTGAAACGTTTCGGAGGGGAAAACTATAAAGTAATCTGTTTAAAGAATATACGAGCTTATTATCGGACTGTATTAGAAAAAGGTGTCAGAACTATCTATTTATTTGATTTTAGGGAGAATAGGGAACGTTCTTATCGGGCAATTGTAAGATCTGTGTGGTACATTCTGATTCACGAAAAACCGGACATAATTATTTTCATTGGCAATTTAAGAATAAAACAATATCTATTAATTAGAGTACCATGGAGATTCGAGCCACAAAACCTGCCACTTACGTTTAATCTTACTTCTCCAAAATTCGATAAATATCTTGAGCCTATGTCTGACCCCAACAACTGGAATTTTGGCCTTATGAACTTTGATGTGAGATAAACTTATTAAATTCATATTTATCTCAAGATTATGCAATCAGAAAATTCAGTCCCGGACATTAAATCATCAATTACAGTAGACTTGGAGGATGGTATAAATATTTTAATGAAAGATCAATTTAATATTTTAATGCCTCCGACAGAACGTGCAGTTATAAATACTGACATTTTACTTGATCTTTTTGAGAAGCATGAAACTAAAGTTACATTTTTTATTTTGGGAGAAATTGCTCATGCATTTCCGGAATTAATAAAAAAGATAGATTCTTTCGGTCATGAGATTGGTGCCCATGGATACCGACATGATCAGCTGTTTAAATTGACACCTGAGGAAGTAGCCACTGATATTTCGAAATCAAAAAGAGTCCTTGAGAATATTATTGGGAAACCTGTTCTGGGTTATCGTGCGCCAGCCTTTTCTATTATCCCTGAGAATGCATGGGCATTAGAAATAATTGCCGAAGCAGGCTTTAAATATGATAGCAGCATCGTACCAATCAAAATGAAGAGATATGGCTGGAAAGAGTTTGAAAAACAAATAATCAGGTTACAGCTACCCAATAATTTTACTCTTATTGAAGTGCCTATTCCCGTGGTAAGTATTATGGGTCATTCTTTCCCGGTCTGCGGAGGAGGTTACTTAAGATATTTCCCATTAAATTTTACAAATTGGGCGTTTTCTTCGATTGTTAAGGATCGGTCTGTCATAGTCTACTTGCACCCTTATGAGCTAGATACGATCAGGTATCCGGACTTCTTCTATTCAGCCAGAAAAACTTTAAACATTGGAAAATCATTGCCTTTAATGATTTATCGTTTTAAGAAAGGTACCGTTAAAGAAAAGCTCAATTCGATGTTACTTAAATACAAGTTCATTCCATTAATTGATATTATTAGGACCTTGGAGACTGAGAATGCAATAGGGTCAATCAGGTTAGGCAATTCCAAAACCGCTTAATCAGAGGGGCTGTCTATATCTTTCAATACAAATATCCGTTTGATCCCACCGACTTTGTCCACTTTCTTAAGCGTATCGATGAGGATGGCAAGAAGAAGATCTTTAAACAGAGCATTAATTTGTTCAGAAAGGAGAAGGTGCGCAAAGAGGTAAAAGAGGTAAGAGTAGATACGACAGGGCAGGAGAAAAACATCACCTTCCCCACTGACCGGAAGCTTACCGAGAAGGTGATAGAGCATTGCAAGCGGATAGCAAAGAAAGGAAGTATTACCCTTAAACGGAGCTATATCTATGAGATCCGGAAATTGAAACGGCAACTTCGTTTTGCAAGGAAGCCGAAGAACCTTAGAAAGCATATAAAAGCCTAACGTAAGCTTCATGGGACTGCCTTCAAGCTATACCGTGATCTGGTTAATCAACTTAATCCGATACCTAAGACATACGAGGAAGAATTGTATGTTTTATACCGGGTACTGACCTGGCAGAGAGATGACAAGAACAAGCCTACAGCATCCATGAGCCTGAAGTACTTTGCATATCGAAAGGGAAAGAGCATAAGCAGTATGAGTTTGGGAACAAGAGTTCATTTGCGTATACCTGCGGCTCAGGGATAATAGTTGGGGTAATGGCAATAGAAGGGAATGCGTACGCTGGGCATGCGTTAAAACCGCAACTGGAGCAG
>JARGGF010000890.1 GCA_029210905.1 Bacteroidales bacterium
ACCTTTATCAGGCTTTGGCAAAACATCAAAAGGTATGATGAAAACACTAAAATTACTACCTGGATGTATAAAATTTGCACCAACCTGTGTTTGGATAAGTTAAAAAGTCAAAAACGAAAACCGTTGGAATATCATTTCAAATGGGAACAAAATTTTAAACAAATAAGTGATGAAAACAATGTAGAACAAATTGATAATCAGCAACTATCTGAGATTATTTTGGCACTAACCAAGATGCTTAGTACTAAACAAAAACTGGTTTTTGTGCTAAAAGATTTGCAGGATTTAAGTACTGGAGAAATCGAACAAATTACTGGTTTAAATAGGGGACAGATTAAAAGTAATTTGTATTATGCAAGACAAGAAATAAAGAAAAAATTAATAAAAATAGGCTATGAAGTGTTCTAGATATAAGGAATTACTCGATGGGTGGGCAGAAAGGGATTTAGCATTAAAAGAAATTAATGAATTAAACATTCACTGTGAAAAATGCGACGAATGCAAGCACGAATATTTGGCAATGCTAAAATACAAAAACATAAGCTCAAAGTTGAAACACCTTGAACCTGTTTTGTCAGGGAAAGAGGCATTTATAAATGAAATTCTTGATGCTTTGCCAGATGAACCTTTGATTGCTGAAGCAGAAACTGCCGTTTTGCCCCCGCTCTTTTCATATAAACTAAGGATAATGCTGGCTTCTATAGCTGCAACATTGGTTCTGTTATTTGCAATTCAGCAGACGATGGATGCCTTCAAAATTAAGCAAATGGAAGTTCGTATGTCTCAAACCAATAATGTTATCGATTATGGCCTGATAAGGACAAACCTTGCTCTAGGGTTCTTCCGTAATGGAATTGGTAATAGCCTGATTTTCAACATTTATCTGGCAAATAAAGCCCAAATAAACAATATTGAAATTTCAAAATTTTTGAATAAAAACAGTTTTGGCATTTTAAAATTCAGTAGACTAAATTCTTCTGATTTAAGTGCATTGATAGATTCAAATTATCAACTTTTAAAATTGAAAAGTCATGAAAAAAAATAAATTAATAATTACGCTTATTCTTATATTTTCGATGATTTTACCGGCATGTGTTGACATAGAAGTTACAACCGTATTAAATGCTGATGGATCCTTAGAGCGAATATTGAAAGTAAACTCTGATTCTGAACTCAAAGATTTCAGTTCATTGCCATTTCCAATTGATTCAAGCTGGCAATTAAGTTATGAGCATGATACTTCTGCGAATAATAATAAATCACATAGATATATTTTTAAAAAACAGTTCTCAAGTGTTGATGAATTAAACAATGAGTATGAAAATTCAGCAAATAGCCTCAAAAAGCTTAACAGAAAATTGAATGTTGAAAAAAAATTCAGGTGGTTTTATACCTATATTAGTTATGAGGAAAAATATGAAAAGTTAGCCCTTGGAGATTATCGTCCATTTAAATTATATTTATCTGATATTGAAAAAGAAGTGTACAAATATGAAAACTCAGATTCAACTAATAATAAACTGAATATAGATGACGAAAAATTTAAAATATTAAAATCCGAAATTGATAAAAAGTATGAAAACTGGCTGACAGAAAATATTAAGGACGAAGTAATTATGGCAATAGAGCAGGATTTTATAACAAATAATATCAGGGATAAGTATAAAGCTGATTTAAAATCTAAACGAGATACCATATATATGGTTCTTGATTCATTAGGAGTTAATGATTTACAAGAAAAATTTTATTCCTTTTTGAATCAGCTATATCGTACAAAGGAGTTTGACAAAATAATTACTTCAAAAGAATCATACCTGACAAAATTTGAGAAAAATCTTGAACTTATTGTAGGCCAGCCCGGATTCAAATATAATTTACAAATGCCTGGATTATTGATTGATACAAATTCGGAAAGCATTAAAGGAAATATGCTAAGCTGGCAATTTGAACCTACCGAAGCATTTTTTGTTACAACCGTGCAGAGGGCTGAATCGAGAATAATAAACTTGTGGGCCTTTGTTGTTAGTGGTTTGTTTTTAATGGGTGTGTTAATTTTTTTATTAATACCCACTTTCAGACGTAAAAAATAAAAAATCAATCGTATTTTGCCTGTTTATTAACCTACAGGCAAAATGCTTCTCTAGAGTTAAGTATTGTTTTATTCACATAAAGAAGCTCAAACCTTGTTTTTCTCACTTTATTTGTTGTAGAATTTGGGCAAGAGGCACATAACTTTTTGTAGCCCTTTCTTCTATACTCACTTTTTTAAAAAAATCACATGTCATGCAATTCGACATTTTCATGGCAAATGTTCCCTGAACTTTTTTACCACAGAAGGTTCCAGTAAGGGCCCAACAGCATCTTCCTCCATTTTTACCACTATTTGTGCCGTCTAACTTTTCCTCTAAAGCGGCAGGACAAACACCAAATTCTAAAACATTAGGACCATTTGGCTCTCTACCACATTTTTTAAATTCCCAACAATTTATTTTCATCTCACATTATTTTTATTTGAAAAAAATTAGGCATAGCTTAACAAAATATAAAATACTGAAAAGGTTTAACTGGAGATGGTTCTGTGTTGTTCTTTAATTAACGTAAAAAAAAGACAAATTATTATAAAAGCGATTGTCCAATTTTAATGTTGCTATCATGGTGAGAATATTAGGCATTTTATTTATTAAAATATTGCTAATCAATATAATACAATAATAGTAAAGGATTGGCTAATTATTTTTAATTGACTTGTTGGTCAATCAAAAAAACTCAATTATCTTCGTAC
>JARGGF010000891.1 GCA_029210905.1 Bacteroidales bacterium
GTTTGATATTTGATTCAATGTAAATTAGGTAAGAGCTGATTTTTGTGTATTTGTTTGTTTGTATATTTGTTTATTTACAACAGTTTTCATCAATAACCAATACACCAATATACCAATAACCAATATACCAAATTCACACAACAGTTACCCTTGCACCAACGAACATTGCCTATTTAAACAAAATCGTATTATAAAATTCCAATCTAAATCTAACATCTAATTTCTAACATCTAATTTCAAAATTCTAGACAAATGAGCGAAATATTAAAATTAAAACCCGAATCAATCTGGAAATATTTCCATGAGATTACACAAATTCCGAGACCTTCGAAAAAAGAAGAAAGGATAATACAATACCTGCTTGATTTTGCAAAAGCCCATAATTTAGAGGCTGATAAGGATGCAGTGGGTAATGTGATAATCAGAAAATCTGCCACAAAAGGTATGGAAAACAAAAAAACGGTTATTTTGCAAAGTCATACTGACATGGTTTGTGAAAAGAACAATGACACAGTGCATGACTTTGATAATGACCCTATTAAAACACGAATTGAAGGTGAATGGGTAAAGGCAACAGGTACCACACTCGGTGGTGACGATGGTATTGGAATAGCCGCATCACTGGCAGTATTGGCAGCTAATGATCTTGAACACGGACCTATTGAATGCTTTTTTACTGCTGATGAAGAAACCGGAATGACCGGGGCTTTTGGTCTGCAACCTGGCTTTTTAAAAGGCGAAATACTCGTTAATTTAGACTCAGAAGATGAAGGTGAGTTGTTTATTGGTTGCGCAGGTGGCATGGATACTACTGCAGAATTCACCTATCAAAAAGAGAAAGTACCAGCTGGCTATTATGCCTGTAAATTAACAGTATCTGGCTTAAATGGAGGTCACTCAGGTGATGAAATTGATAAAGGTCTTGGCAATTCAAATAAAATACTAAACCGGTTTTTGGCTTTAATGTCAGATAAAACCGATTTAAGGTTAAACGAAATGAATGGAGGTAATCTGCGCAATGCTATTCCGCGTGAGGCATGGGCAATTATTTGTGTTCCAAATTCTGACAAGGAGACACTTCGCAAAGAATTAAATATTTTTGCAGCTAAAGTTCAGGCTGAATTAGCAGTAACAGAAAAAAATCTTAAACTTGATTTAGACACCGTACAAACCCCTGATTATGTGATTGACAAGGAAACACAAAACAAATTAATTAATGGACTGTATGCCTGTCCGCATGGAGTAATTGCTATGAGCCAGGCTATTAAGGGACTGGTAGAAACCTCAACCAACCTGGCTTCAATTAAATACAAGGGGGATAATAAAATTGTGGTTTGCACCAGTCAACGTAGCTCGATAGATTCAGCACTAAAAGATGTGGCAAATATGGTAGCCAGTGTATTTAAATTGGCAGGAGCCACATACGAACACAGCGATGGTTATCCCGGATGGACGCCAAACCTGGATTCTGACATTCTGAAAGTTACTGAAAGTGCGTATGAAAGATTATTCAATACAAAACCATCTGTGCGAGCTATTCATGCCGGACTGGAGTGCGGTCTGTTCCTAACCAAATATCCTAAACTGGATATGGTTTCGTTTGGCCCTACTATCAAAGGAGCCCATTCACCCGACGAAAGAATGAATATTCCAACGGTACAAAAATTCTGGGATTTGTTGGTGGAAGTTCTGAAAAATGTAAGTAATAAATAAATGTAATCGCCTGTCGGGCATACTTTCCCCGACAGGTATAGTAGTACAAATTTTTCACTTATTATCTGGCTAACTAAAGAAAATATGAGCTTCTTAACTGCAGAATGGCGAAAACTAGCCTTAGCCAATTACGAAATTGACAAAAACTTACTCAAAGACTATCTTCCATACAAAACCGAACTGGATTTATGGAACAATACCTGTTATGTCAGCCTTGTTGGGTTTATGTTCTTGAATACTCGAATATTGGGGATTAAAATTCCGTTTCATATTAATTTTGAAGAAGTAAATCTACGTTTTTATGTAAAGTTTAAAGATGGAAATATCTGGAAACGAGGTGTAGTTTTTATCAAGGAAATTGTCCCCAAAACAGCCATTAGTTTAGTAGCAAATGTGCTTTACAAAGAACATTACCAAAGTTTGCCAATGAATCATCAATGGATTGAAAACCAGCTACAAAGAACTGCATTGTATCAATGGAAGTCAAAAAATATATGGCAAAAATTTGAAGTGATAGCCCAAATAGAACCTTCTGAAATAAAAGCAGGAAGCGAAGCAGAATTTATTACAGAACATTACTGGGGATACAGCAAAATTAATGAAAAGAAAACCTACGAATACGAAGTAACCCACCCTCGATGGCAACAATACGATGTGCTAAAACACCATATTGATGTAGATTTTGAAATGGTATATGGATCTGATTTTAAAATATTAAATTCAATTAACCCTAAATCAGTAATGTTAGCAGAGGGCTCAAAGATTACTGTTGAAAAGAGAAGAAAGATCTAGATCAAATCAAGAATTTGAAAATGGAAATAATTTTTTAATAATTATGTATCCATGCCGTTTAGTTAACAAATACTTGTATTGAACCTGTCGAAATATGGCTGACCTCTAGTCATTGGTCACTAGTCATTAGACATTAAATGACCAGTGTAACTTAGCGAAGCGTTCTTTTGGCCTGCCCCGATTTTTCATCGGGGAGCTTGCGAAAAATGTCTAATCCGCTGGTGAGCGGACACGTGACCTTGCTAATTTAGAGCTATGAGCTTATCTAAACG
>JARGGF010000892.1 GCA_029210905.1 Bacteroidales bacterium
CACAACATCCTGTGCCAATGCTTCATCCTTTGCATTTTTTAAAATGAAACGATAAACATTGTCCGAAAACAGATCTACGCTTTTATTGTACTCCTCAATGGTCATTTATTCGGTTTGTAATACTTAGACGGAAACAAACATTCAAATGTTACAGTGCAAGTTAAAATTTTTTTAAATAAAATTGAAATGGCAACTTTTAGAAATAAAAAACCCTCTCGCACCGAAAGGGTTAAACATTTTTGATTTTTTGATTTTTGTTTATTTTTCTGTGTAATCAGTACATTTGCTTACACAATCAACAATATGACTTAAATTGTTGTGCTTTAGGGTGTAATAGGTGTTTTTACCTACTCTTTTTGAGGTTAAAACTCCTTTGTCCTTCAAAATTCCTAAATGGTGCGAAGTAGTTGATTGTTCAATTCCCAACTTTTCATGGATTTCGGTAACAGTAAGACTTTGTTCACCCTCGAGATAACTTAAAATAGCAATCCTCATAGGGTGTGCAATGGCTTTTAGCATATTTGCAGCCGCTTCTAATTGCTCCGAACTCAACTGGTCTAAATTCATAATGTAATTATTTCTAGATTTGCATATGCAAATATATAGATGTTCAGCATATATTAAAATGATTTTCATCAATGAATCTTTGTTATTACACTAATTTAGTTTGAATCTGAATAAATGAATGCTTTTTGTTTTCATTTACTGATTTTTAACAATAATATAGCAGGGAACAAACTGGATACTATTATATTTGCAAATGGGTAATATTGCTCTATTAGCAAAATACAACAAAATATAATGCGGGATAATAAAAATGAGCCAACAGCAAAATCTATTGCTTCCAGGATAAGTCCAAGAAAAATGATTTACCCAATACTTATCGGGCTTGGATTCGTAGGGTACATGATATACAATAATTTTGATGTTAAAGCTTTTGATGTAGTAAAATTTACCTGGAACTCTTTTTTCTGGATAATGGTGGCTATTTTGTTTATGGCTTTTCGCGATTTAGGATATGTAATGAGGCTCCGTATTTTAACAAATAACGATTTTGGCTGGAAACAAGCACTTAGGGTAATTATGTTGTGGGAATTTACTTCTGCAATTACTCCATCGGCAGTTGGAGGTACTGGTTTGGCAATTATTTATGTAAATAAAGAAGGAATAGGGATTGGAAGAAGTTCTGCAATAGTTATGGCTACTTCTTTTTTAGACGAGTTGTACTTTATCATTATGTTTCCTTTGCTCATCCTTTTTTTGAATCCGGGAAAATTGTTTTTTGTGGAAGATGGACTTTCATTTGCAAATGAGTTTTTCTACTTTGCAGTGATTGGTTATAGTATTAAATTAGCTTATATTATTGTTCTTTCATATGGGTTATTTAAGAATCCACGTGGCCTTAAGAAGTTGCTTGTAGGGATATTTAAACTTAGATTTATTAGAAAATGGAGGTATGGCGCTGCCATAGCTGGTACAGAAATAATTGAAAGCTCGAAAGAACTAAAAACCAAACCATTTTCGTTTTGGTTGAAGGCTTTTATTGCAACTGCATTTTCATGGACATCAAGGTATTGGGTGGTGAATGCCTTGTTTTTGGCATTTTTTATTGTGGATGATCATGTACTTTTATTTGCAAGGCAACTGGTAATGTGGATTATGATGCTAATTAGTCCAACTCCGGGAGGTAGTGGATTTACCGAATTTGTTTTTACAGAATATCTTGGTGATTTTTTACCTGCTATAGCAGGAATTTCTATTGTTATGGCCACCTTATGGCGTTTAATAACTTACTATCCGTACCTCGTAATTGGTTCAATCATTGTACCTCCCTGGGTGAAGAAAAATTTTGTCCCGAAGGAAAAAGATTCAGAATAAATATATCATCTTAATTCTGCAGGAATTAATTTTTTTAATTAACAAATAATCACAATCTACTAAAGATCTTATATGCATTACTATTATATTACCGGAGTTAGCAGGGGCATTGGAAAAGCCCTTGTAGAGGAATTGCTTAAAAATGAAAATAACTATGTGATTGGCATTGGAAGAACTAATGCACTAAAGCATGAACGATTTGAATTTATCAAACTTGATTTGATGAAACTTGATTTGGTTAAAGAATTTAGATTTATTCAAATAATTGATGCTCAGTCAATTACATTGGTAAATAATGCAGGAATGCTTGGCAATGTAAATCATGTTGGCAAATTGGATAATCAATCAATTATTGATTCTTTTAGTTTAAACACAATAGCACCTGCAATTTTAATGAATAATTTTGCCCTGGCTTACCAGCAATTTGATGGGAAAAAGCTAGTTTTAAATATAAGCTCCGGCGCTGGTAGACATACTATTGAATCCTGGAGTTGTTATTGTGGAAGTAAATCTGCACTTGATATGTATACAGCTGTTGCTGAAACTGAGCAGGCTGAATTTTATAAAAGCAACCCTGTGAAATTTTTATCTGTTGCACCCGGAATAATTGATACTCAAATGCAGAATGAGATACGTGCAGTTGATAAAAGTAGATTTAATAAAGTTGATACCTTTATAAATTACAAGGAAGAAGGTAAATTGACAAATCCTAAAGATCTGGCAAGACAATTGATTGATTTAATAGATAAAAGCACATCATTTAATAATCCTTTGTTAGACATCAGGGAATTGTATTAGAAAAAAAAATTCCTTCTAAATCTCTACTAATTAGTTTACTGTCATATCATCATCAATCATATGCTGATGGTACTGCTGAATAAAAGCTTTAACTTGTTTTT
>JARGGF010000893.1 GCA_029210905.1 Bacteroidales bacterium
CTTGAAGCAGTAGATAAATTATTTTAGCTTTAGCTAAAAATTGAGTCATAAATCTGCTTGTCGCCGCTTTTATATATAAAAATATTTTGAAATTATAACAGGATGTGATAGTGTTTTTATTCTTAATAATTATTTTTTTTGAATATTGACCAGCCATTTCAATGGCAACAATAAGCTCATTCTGCTTTTTTAAATTGGTGCTAACAGCCAGACCGTGATCCGTATTATAAGGTTTTACCACCATTGGGAAATTTAGTTCTGATACATCAGAAACTTCATATTTTTTTGTTAATAAAATTCCTTTGGCATGGTTAATACCATGTCTTGCAAGAAATGTTTTTGACATCCATTTGTCGTTCGATATCCAAAAGGCTATCAGGCTGTTAGCATCCGAAATGGTGCCCTCGTGAATGATGAATTCTTTCCCTTCATAGCTGGTTGCAATTAAATTATTATTGGCATCAATTATTTCAACCGGTAACTTTCGGTTTAATAATTCAGCTATTACAAGCTGTGTAGTAGCTTCAAAATTTTCATAACCTTTTAAAGGTATAAAATTATAATTTGAAATGTATATTTCGGTTTGCATATTTTGTAATTGTTGTTTACAAAATTAGTTAAATTTTTGCTTCTACAATAAATGAATAGATTGATAAAGCTAGTTCTATTTAATGATACTATTGAGTGTCTAATTTTAGTGGGATTATATTTTTTCATTTAATGTGGTTTTTCCCAAAGAAAATCTAATCAATTTTACTGAATATCATTATTTTAGCTTAATTTGCTAATTACTTTATTTTATATATTATTGTTGGATTTGAAATTTTATGATAAAATTTGATTTTATGGAGCTTTTTAAGTCAATAAATAATTTGGTATGAAAAAGAATATCAGGCTTCAGTCGGACAAAATTGTTCAAACCATTGAACGATTGGAAAAACGGGTAGCAGATCGTTTTCCGGATTCAGGGCTGCGTAAAATTATACATCAATTTCATACGATTGCCGGATCAAGTAAGAAGAATATTTGATGGATTTCAAAACCTAATTTGACCATCCGGATTTTTTCCTATTTTATTGTTGTTCTGGGATTAAGCGCTATTATTTATAGTTTCACACTTATTGATATTAAAATACAGAACAAAACATTGAGGAACATTGTTTCATTTTCCGAATCATTGTTTAATGACATTGTACTTATTGGGGCAGCCATTTTTTTCCTGGTTACTATTGAAACCCGGGTAAAGCGAAAAAAGGCTACGAATTTATTAAATGAACTAAGAGTGATTGCACATGTTATTGACATGCACCAGCTTACCAAGGATCCGGGTATGATGCATGAAATAAAAAATAGTACTATAAATTCTCCAAGCAGAACGCTGACCAAATTTGAACTGGAAAGTTATCTTGATTATTGTTCCGAAGCGCTCTCCCTGGTTGGGAAAGTAGCTGCTTTATATGCTCAAAGCCTTCCGGATGAGGTCGTGGTTCGGACTGTTACTGAAATTGAAGGACTTAGTACAGGATTTAGCCGCAAGATATGGCAAAAATTAATCATTCTGAATAATATGGAAAATGCTAATGTAATGCAGAAGGATAAAGTGGCAGGTACTAAACAGGTCGTAGATAAGAAAATTGGCAAATCAAAAAATGAAAATAAAAAATAGTTTAAATCAGTGTGCATTCCGGAATAGGGGCAGATTTTTTTTAAAGAAACTTTACCTGCTCATTTTTAGTATCTGCATGTCTCATAATTTCTTTTCCCAGGAAATTGATACGATTGAGACGCATAGTAAAGAAAACCAAAAAGTTAAAAAGGGTTTTAACCTGGGTGCCATTCCCATTTTTTCTTTCGATTCTGATGTTGGCTTAAAATACGGAGCACTCGCCAATCTTTATCATTATGGTGATGGAAGCCGATATCCAACCTACAATCATTCCTTGTTTGTACGATGGTACCAAACCACCAGGGGAAGCAGTATTAGTGAATTAAAATACGATAGCGATAAGTTACTTCGGGGACTTCGCCTGACCTTAGGAGCTTTCTATCAAACTGAAAAAGCATTAAATTTTTATGGTTTTAACGGATATGAATCATATTACAATAAAAATTTTGAAGAAAAGGACCATCCTGAATATATTTCTGCGGTTTTTTACAGACATGAAAGAAAAGTAGTTCGAATTAATGCTGATTTTCAGGGAAAAATATCAAAAAACCTTCGATGGTTGGGAGGCTTTAGTTTTCTAAATTCTAAGATAGCCAAGGTGGATATTGATAAATTAAACAAAGGCAGGGGTGAGGACGATTTAATTCCCAAGGTGGATGGAATCTATGATTTATACTTGAATTGGAAGGTGTTGCCCGAATCTGAAATTAACGGAGGTGAAAATTCATTTTTAAAGGCTGGTTTGGTTTATAATTCAACAGACAATGAGGCGAATCCCAGCTCAGGAATTTGGACTGAAGCCCTGGTCTTTTTCGCACCTGAGTCATTTGGTTTTGAGGCAACCACATCAATTATTTCGTTAATTCATCGCCAGTACATTACTTTGTTCCATGAGCATTTTAAAGTTGCCTATCGTATTGGTTATCAGACAAAAATCTCTGGCAAAATGCCATTTTATCTGTTGCCTTATTTAACCGATTCAAGAAATACTGCAGATGCTTTTGGAGGGGCCAAAACCTTAAGAGGCATTTTAAGGAACAGGATAGTTGGTAACGGTAGTGCATTCGGAAATATTGAATTAAGATATAAAATATTCCAAGCCACGCTTT
>JARGGF010000894.1 GCA_029210905.1 Bacteroidales bacterium
TTGTTTACAAATACAAGCTTGACGGCAATGGGGGGTTCCCAAGGGGGATTTTAGCAATGCGACCGTTGAAATGATTGGTCTTGAGGGTGCAATATCAAATATTAACATTTTATCAAGTACCAAAACCAGTTATGGTGACAATACCATAGTCTGGCAGCCAACAGGAATTAATACCACATCAGATACTGACATTAGTTATAAGGTTTCGGTTAAAAATGTGGTAGTTTCAGGTGAAGCAAAGAGCTTTGAATATACTGTTGTAATTATTAATCCGGATGTGGAATAAATTCATGGAGCTATTAAACGCGATGAAATGCCCCCGAAAAATTTAAAGTACTTTGTAATGATAAAATATTTACTGGCAATATACTTGTTCTTTCAAGGTGCAAATATATATTCACAAAATTTTGATGCTGCTAAAGTTAAGCAAATTGACTTACTGGTTTCTCAGCTTTCAGATTCTGCTAAAAGGAACAATTATTTTGAAAAAATTGATGCCAGTGGGCTTATCCATGAAAAATCATTTATTGTATTTAAAAAATTAATTGGATCATTTTCAACAGAAGTATTTTACCAAGATACATCGATTTATGCAATCGAAAATATCACTAATTATATCAAGGATGATGAAATAGTGATTGAAAACTATTATTTTGACCATAATTCATTGATTAAGTATGAATTAAAGACAACAAAAACTAAAAATACAGATAACAATGAAGTGCTGCAACATCATATTTTAGCATATTTTAGCAACGACAACCTGGTTGGCTTAACCCAGGTAATAAATGACGATTATGTATTTGATGTCAAAGAACAAAAGCGGGTTAAGGCCAGGGCAAAAAGTGACAATGAAGGTTATGCGTCATTAATAAATTTGCGGATATACTGAGATAATGACTAATTTTTGTTGATAATTATGTCTGTATTGTTTGAGAATAAAACAGTTTTTATATTTTGCATGATAGCCTGGTTAATAGAAATTATGGAAATAAAATGACCCAGTATAAAACACAAAAATTCCCTTACACAAGAATTGCTACCATCGACGTTTGCAATATTGGGAAAAGGAAAAACCATATTCCTGCTCTTATAGAGTTGGATGTAACAAAAATTCGTGAAAAAATCAGGGCTTTTAATAAAGAAAATTCTGATAAAATATCTTTTACTGGCATGATGATTAGCCTTATAAGTAAGGCAGTAAAGAAATTTGAAACATCATCATCGTTCATAAAGGGAAAAAGCAGACTGATAATTTTTGAAGATGTGAATGTTTCAATTATAGTTGAAAAAGAAATAAATGGTGAAAAAGTACCCATTCCATTAGTAATTGAGAAGGCCCATGAAAAGAATGCGGCGGCAATAAGCATGGAAATTAACAAGGCCAAAAACAAACAACTTAATGATGAGGAGATTGTGCTGCAGAAAAAAGCCAGCCGTTTGGAGAAATTGTATTATAAATTCCCAGGATTTGTCAGAAGGTATGTGTGGCGATACTTGTTAAAACACCCAGCGCTTGTTTATAATAAAATGGGAAATGTAGCTTTTACCTCTATTGGAATGATGGGTAAAGTAAATGGCTGGTTTATTCCAATTTCAATTCATCCCGTTTGTTTTGGGGCAAGTTCTGTAATGAAAAAACCGCTTGTTATTGATAATAAAATTGAAATACGTGAAATCCTCAATCTTACTGTTCTTTTGGATCATGATGTGATTGATGGGGCGGATATGGCAAGACTGATCAGCTATCTGGCAAAGAATATCGAAAATGGATAAATTCTATAAAAATATCGACCATCAACTCTCTTTTAATAAAGGGAAAAACCTTTTTAATAATGAATCTTTTAATACGCTTAAATTTATTAGGGAAATTACATCTGTTATTGAACATTTGAAAGATATAAACGAAAGTGATGCAAACCTGCTGATAGATTATACATCGGGGAAGGCAATTAGTGAATTCTGGCGTATTAATCAATATTTTAGCTTCGATAAATCTGCAAAAGCTGAATTAAGAAATATTTATTTTGAATTATTTTCTGCACTTAAAAAAGAAAACACTGCTGTTGATGAATTGGCACGTCTTCATTATGAAAAACTGAAAAGCTGGTTGCAAATAAACAATGCATTTGCCGAAAAGATTTATCATAAGAAAGATGAAATATTGGAGCCTGTTACCTGCGCAGAGTATAGTGCTCAATTCCAAATTGACATTTTTCAAATTAACCTTTCGAGTCTGGCAGCACCAGTTCTTGATATTGGCTGCGGTGAAAAAGCGAACCTGGTCAGTTTTTTAAATGAGAATGGTATTGAAGCTTTTGGAATTGATAGGTTTACTTTTGATAATGTGTATTTAAAAAAAGCTGACTGGCTGGAATTTGAATATGGTACTTTAAAATGGGGAACCATTATTAGCAACCTGGGATTTTCGAACCATTTTTATCACCATCACCTGCGCGAGGATGGCAACTATTTTAATTATGCCAGGAAATACATGGACATACTTAATTCATTAAAAGTGGCTGGCAGTTTTTATTATGCTCCGGAATTGCCCTTTATCGAGCAATATCTCGACAAGGATAAGTATCAGACTGAACACCATTTTGTTGGTGAATTGCATTTAAAAGCTACCAAAATATTAAGGATCCATTAGGGTGAATGTAGTTTAGCTTGTTCTAGAATATTAATGTTTTGCATGTGGGATTATTTTATTGCTAATTAACTAATTAAATTGTCTACGAATTAAGTATATGCCTGTCTATGAATTAAAT
>JARGGF010000895.1 GCA_029210905.1 Bacteroidales bacterium
CACCTGTTATAAGGAGGTTTGTTCCAGAGTCAGTCAATTGTTTTAGTTTTGCTATAAATGGTTTGGTGAAAATTTTAAAATCCGATTCCAAAGGATTTTTATACCGGGGAGTTGTTTTTTCTTCACCTAAAATAATATCTACAACCTTATAAATCTCTGATTTAAATGCCTTTTCAGCAACAAATGCCTCATCACTTACCGATATAAAAGAGTATCCCGCTTCAAGAATAGACCTTCCGTGAACATAACAAAAATCAAAAGTATTACCTGGGATCACTTTCCCTTCCATATCGCCATAACTTGCACCCCAGCCGGGACTATCATCATCGAGCCAGGGCGATTCACGATCAAAATCAAATTGCTGTCCGGTAAATGCAATATTCGTTTTATCAGCAACTCCCTCATCGTCCCACCAGGCAATTCCGGCAAATTTTCCATTATCAACAATGGTAGGACCACATATACGATCGAAAGCATTAACCACCAAAACTGTTGAGGGTGAATTTGAAGCAACTCCAACAGAAAGCACTTCACCGGGAAAACTTTCACCTCCATCATTTACCGCAGTAACTTTAAAACTATATATTTGGTTAACTGAATCAATGGTAAAGCGAAAGCTGGAATTTTCAACAATTACACCCTCATCAAATCCATGATTATCAATTCGTTGATAAACTTTGTAATAATCCGGTTTTGCACTTATTTCCAGGGCATCTTCAACAGCCTTCCAGGTTAGTTCGTACTCTGAATCATTTATTTCATTAATTGCCATATAATTAACCGGAAGAGGTTGCACTACATAATCCCGACCTTCCTGAGTTGCCTGAAATTTGAGCATCCCTTTATATATAGCCCTGCTCACGTCAAATTGAAATCGCGGATCCAATCCAAATTTTGCATCCGCCAAATTCTGATGTGAAAACAATTCCAATAACATAGAGGGAACATTTGGCCGCCAGGCTTCTGAATACTCATGATCCCACATACTCCTGCGGGTCCACTTTGGATTGTATAGTTTCCGCATATCATCAACTACCTGAGACTGAATAATATCCGTTAAATCCCGACTGGCAAGTTTCGATTGACCATTAGGAAAAAGGCCGCTATCGCGAACAGTGCTATAAATGCCTAAAGTACCAATAATGGAATCATTTGGTGTTACGCCAGCATCAGTGTGAAAAGCAAAAGATAAATCAATCGGAATATTTAATCCTTCAAGATTTCGATGATCTTTGGGTCCGTTGGGTTTTCCCATTAAATAATTGATCCATTCGCCCCGCGACTGATAATCATCATTGTAATCATTTTTCCCATCGTTTAAACTATAAACAAGGGTGTCCGACATTCCGGCATATTGTAACCAATAGCGGGCGCCTTCCATGTATCGTGGTTTGCCTGAAATTTTCCAGCTAAAAGCATTAGCATTATTTACTTTTTCTTGAGGCTTTTCTATGTTAGTTGATTTTAATGAACGTTGCTTTGGAATAGTAATTTTGGAAGGACGCCGGGCAATATTTCCCATTCCTCCTCCAAGTTTAACTGCATCCAAAGAAACCAGGTCTCCTGAGCATGAAACTTCAATACTCCCGGTATTTAAATTTTTCCCTTTTCCAAAAAGAAAAGTTCCCAAATAAATCCAGGTTCCACCACCCATGGATTGATCAATTAAGAATGCAGTTGCTCCTCCACTGTGGTGTATAGTATAAATGATACTATCACTATTATCCTGATAATGTTGCTTGTATGAAACATAGACAGCATATTCGCCTTTAGCAGGGATATCCGGTAAATAAGTAGCAACTTTTCCTGAGACTTTTGTCTGTATCAATAATGAAGTGCCCATTTTAAAAGGATTTTCAGCCTCAAACAGGGTATCTTTCCAAATAAAACCTTCGGATTCTGATAGAATAGCTGTTTCAGTATCCAATATGAATTCGGATTTTCCGGTTGAAAAATTATTGTCTATAATAACTTCGCTTATCTGAATATCACGCTCCCGGGGAATAAAAACAGTGGCACCGGCATTTTCCAACATAGGAGACAAATAAGGCAAAACAAATGCCATGGGAGAAATATCTTCCACAGTGCCGAATAATCTTGCCCTCTGCCACTCCCATCTGTCAAGCTCCGATTCATAGTACCATCCATGGCTATGCCATAAAGCTATATAATTATAATACAGTCCCTTACCGGGTTCAATACCTCCAATTTTTTTTATGAATTTTATCTTATTTGCTTTTTTTAACAGACGTTCACTATCTGCACTTGATGTTAATTTATAATAATTAGGTATTAACTGTGAATATTCATATCCGTTTGAATAAATTAAAATCTTGTATTTTTTTAAATTTTTATCAAGGATAGCTCGTAATGAATTGTTCAGTTCTGTTAAAATATTATCGCGAGCAGGCATGTATGACAACCCATTAGAAAAAAAAATTTCTACTTGCCAGGGCTCCTTATAAACGGTAACGGAATCGATTCGTACATTTGCAATTTTATTCCATTTTTTTAATTGAATCTCCGCCTGAATAGTAAGTGTAGTATCCTTAATTTGCTGCGAAAATACAGGTGTAATAATAATGAATAGCAATATACTAATTAAACCTGTTATCTTATTTGTGTATTTACCAATCATTTTATTTTTTTTAATAGATAAAGAAATAATTGCAGCCTCAAAAATAAAAAGCATTTTTGACAATTGCAATATTTGTAATACATATTACATAATACTCTTGGTTTATTTTTTTTAATTTATAACTTTGCACAAC
>JARGGF010000896.1 GCA_029210905.1 Bacteroidales bacterium
AATTATCAAAACAAACAAGAAATTATCATCGACCTGAGCTCTTTTTCATCAGGCATTTATATAATAAGTATTCTTACAAAAAATCAATTTTATTCGTCTAAACTGTTTAAGCGATAGCATATTACAGCTGAACCATGCAAAAATTAAAATATAATTTAATGATTCACTTATGTTCAAAACAACTATTGCATTAGTATTCCTGCTATTTTATTTAAATTCAACAAATGCCCAGCAATTCAATTTCGAATTTGGCAAAGTAATTTCATCTTTTGATTACAAAAACTCGGAAGGTGAAAAACTTAGTAATTTACTGGGCACAACTGACAATCATCTAGCCATTGGATTTAAAACTCCTTTACGAAGTTCAAATTTTTACTTTTTGTCGTCGGTTTTTTATAATAAATATGGCGCAAAAGGAAGTGATGAATCTGTTGGTAACTATTATGATTGGAAAGTCAATTACCTGGGGTTAAAAGTGGGAGCCGGCTATGAGTTCCTAAAAACAAGCTCTCAAGTTAATTTTAAAAATACAAACTCTGAAGAGGCTTTTACCTTTTACATTCAGGTAGAAGGCGGCTCCGAATATTTGATTCAGGGCATACAAACTATTAACAATCAAGTATATAACCTAAGAGGAGTGGAACAATTTGATAAGCCGCTGGTATTCGCCTTAGGCAGTTTGGGAATAACTTATTATGCAACTAAATCACTTTCAGTATTTTTTCAGTATACCGGAGGCAAAAGTTTTTCTTTGTTTAAATCGGGGGATGATAAAGAAGTACTAAATTTTATAACGCACACATGCAGTCTTGGTGTTGGAATTAACTTACCTGCTTTTAAAAGATAATTATACGATTAGAACTTGTTTTTCAATTTAATGCAAAATGGTAGCTATTTGACTGATTATCAATAATAAAAATCTAATAAAACAAAAGAAAACTGCCTCTTTAAGGCTGGCAAATAAAGCAAATGATAACAATATCCAACTAGAAAATAAATTATTTCATGAAAAAAATTCTTCTATTATCACTCTTTCTTTCAGCATTTATAAGTTTATTCGGACAAAGCCAGGGAATTAGTTACCAGGCAGTGTTAATTAACGATAATGACAAAGAAATTCCCGGGATTGACGTTCAGGGAAACTACTTACCAAATCAGGCCTTAACATTACGCTTTTCAATTATTGATGCAAACGGTGTGATCGATTATCAGGAAGAACAGCAAACTGCAACTGATGGTTATGGAATGATTAATCTGGTAATTGGTTGGGGAACAGCAACTTCACTGAGTCCAGGTAGCTTTTCAGATATTGACTGGAATGGCAGCCCAAAAGATCTTAGGGTCGAAATCAGTCTTGGCGACCTGTCCTCAGATTTTGCTGAGTTTAGCCAGGAAAATTTGACTTTTGTTCCTTATGCTTTTCATCGAAATATTACTGCAACAGGCTCAATGATTATTGATGGTCCTACAGATTTAAACAACTCACTAAACGTAAATAATAACAGTCCGGCTAATCTTTCAGGCACATTAAGTGTTGATGGAATTACTGATTTAAATAGTGATTTGAATGTAAATAATGGAAGTGCAGCTTACTTTTCAGGTGATTTAAGCGTTTTGGGGCAAACTACGCTTGAAGATGTAGATTTAAAAACATTAAACAGTGTCAGTGATGAGGCAACATTTGTTGCAACATTTGAAAACACAAATAATGGCAATGGAGATGGCATTAAAATTAAATTAGGTAAAAGAGCGACTAAAAATGATCCGGATGCTCAGGCTGCTGATGCAACAGTCAAAGCTTTTTTAGGAGAACTCAGTCAGGCTGAATTAGATGCTATGACAGGTATTTTAGACGGGAACTTGTCTTCTTCAGATTTAATATATTTAACGCAATTGGCAGTGCCTACAACTGAGGATGCGTTAGCTCTTGCTGCAACTGCTTGCGAATTGACGGAAACTATAGGAAATTCTCTTATTAATTTTTTAAACACTGAGTTAAGTTTACCTGTGACAATTGGACCATATGGAGTAAGTGTAGCGGGCGTAGGTTATGACGTAGTACCTGAATTAACATTAGTGCCAACTATACCATCAATAAATCTACCCTGCGATGCACTAGGTACTGGCTTTGAACTACCAAGTATTAATTTTACAGATATTTCTGACCCTTTAAACAAAGAGAATTTGTTCATAGAATTTACAGATAATAATGATTTTTCTATGGGAGCAATAAAGGCCCAATCAATTGAAAACTGGACAGTTCAATATTTAGATCCCGTGTTTTTATATGATTTATATCTGGCTTTTAAAGGTTTAGATAAATCTAAAATTTTACCTACAGTTCATCTAAAGGGTCTGCAAACAGCAAAATCTTATTTAGCAATTGGAGTTCAATATAGTTCAGGAAATGGTGATTATGCTGAATGGTTGGAGCGTATAGATAGAAATGAAAAAATTGGTGCAGGAGATATCGTAGGTGTTATTGGAGGTAAAATTACAAAAGATCTTACAAATGCTGAACAAGTAATGGCAGTATCACATCATCCAATTGTACTTGGAAATACACCTAAGGCAGGAGAAGAATACCTGGGTAATAATGTTGCATTCATGGGTCAAATTCCGGTTAAAATAATGGGGCCGGTTAACAGTGGAGATTATATTGTTGGAAAAGGAGAGATCCCAGGCTATGGATTTGCTATTAGTCCAAATGACATTAAACCTGACGATTTAAAATACCTTGTTGGCCGATCATGGGAAACTAATAATTTCT
>JARGGF010000897.1 GCA_029210905.1 Bacteroidales bacterium
AAACATGCTTTTTGTGTTGCTTTTGATGGAAATTGAGAATTTGCAGACAAAAGAATCAACTTCGATAATTAATAATTAAAATCAAAAATACAATGTAATTAGCTGGTTATAAGTATGTTAATACTGAAGGGTGAACTAAAAAAACTTTCTAATTGAAATAGAATGCATTATTTGTTTTTTGAGCTCAGGTTTGCTTATTTATTTTAAGAATTACTTGAGTACTATTTTACTTCAGTTTTACGTATTATCCTGGAAAACCTTTTAGGAAAAAATCTTTTAATATATACACCTATAGTTTCTTTTCCTCCAATAACTAATTCTTCTTTATTATTTTTTATAGCTTTTATAATATGTCTTGCCAAAGCTTCAGGTTTCATTCCCTTATCAGTTGATTCATCCATTGAATTTTGTGCTGCTCCACTGGCAGTTAAAGCGTTGATTGATACGTTTGTACGGACATAACCCGGACATATTATGCTAATCTTTACATTATCGCGCCAGATTTCGGAACGTAAGGTGTCAAAAAATCCATGTAGTGCATGTTTTGAGGCAGCGTATGCTGATCGCATTGGAGCACCAAATTTACCTGTTAAGCTGCTTATTGTAACAATATGCCCTGCTTTTTTGACTAACATGGATGGTAATATTTCTTTTGTCAGGCAAACGGTACCAAAATAATTGATATCCATTATTTTTTTATCAATTTCCAAAGGAGTATCTTTTGTAAGGGCACGCTGACTTATCCCTCCATTGTTAATCAAAATATCAATGGATTCATTATTTAACACCTTATTTGCAATTGTTTTTATTTCATCATGTTGTGATAAATCTAAAGGCTGTATAACGATATTTTCAGGATATGAAGAATTTGCTTTAACACGCTCAAGTTCTTCTGCTCGGCGTGCTGAAATGATGATTTTTGCCCCTAATCCTGAAAATTCATAGACAAGGGCTTCACCAATGCCAGAAGAGGCTCCGGTAATCCAGACTGTTTTATTATTAAAATTCATGTAAGCTGATTATTTCGTTTCTTTTAATAATGTGATGCCGATATCATTTATAAAATAAACCGGATCATCTTCCATCAATGATATTATTTCAAAAGTATATTTCCCGGCTTTATTAAAAGGTATTGTTTCGTTAATTAGGTAATCCAAATCCCAGTAATCGCCCATTCCTTCACCTAAATATTCTTTCTCATCAGTAGCAATCTGTATACTAATGTCCTTGTTTGTTTCATTTCCATCCGGTTCGGTAATTCGCAACCTTAGATGAAGATATTTGTATTGATAGCCATGAATATACCTTAGATTGATAACCATAAAGTATTCCATGCCAGCATTTTCTTTAGCTAAATCAAAGTTGAATGCAACTTTTTCATTAGCATGCCATTGATATTTAGGGAAATTGTGCTTTTCTTTAAAGATCTGATTAGAATTGCAGGAACTAATTGATAAATATAGTAGCAATCCAATTAGTATTGTATTAAATTTCATCATTTCAGTTTTATTTCAAATAATTTGGGCCATTTTTTACCTGTTACAAATAATTTTTTTCCAATGTTGTCGTAGGCAATTCCATTCAATACATCGGTGTCATTGTCGTAATCTTTTTTAGGTAGAATTCCTGTTAAATCAATATAGCTTAGTACTTTTCCGGTAAAAGGATCTATCCGGGCTATTTTATCAGTCTGATAGATATTTGCATAGATTTCACCGTCAATAAATTCAAGCTCATTAAGTTGATTTACAGGACCTTTGTTATCATAAACTTCAATGCGGCTCACCTCACTATAGGTCTGATTATCAAGAAAATATATTTTATTGCTTCCATCGCTCATTATCAAGTGCTTACCGTCGTTGGTAAGTCCCCACCCTTCGGTGCTGTAATTGAATTTTGCCAGAAGCTGAAAACTACTTTTGTCATAAACAAAGCCAACGCGGGCTTGCCAGCTTAATTGAATAATTTTGTCGCCAAAAATGGTAATACCTTCTCCAAATATTTCCGGTGCAATGGTAAAGGATTGGATGATATCACCAGTGCCAACCTGAACTTTTCGCAAACTGGATGCTCCTTTTAGTCCGGTTGCTTCATAAAAAAAGCCATTATCATAAACTAACCCCTGTGTAAAGGCTTTTTTATCATGTGGATATACCCTTATCACTTCATACGAGTAATTTTTTGGTGTAATATCCGATAAAAACCTATAAGTCTGATTTTGGGTCTTCATAGAATTATTAGCAAAAATTTTTGCTTCAAAATTTGAACGACCTGTTTTGTTAATGTTTTTTGTTAGCTCTGTTTCAAATGGAAGTTTTGTTACTGTTTGAATAAATTCATCAGCAAAGAAAAATTGAATAGAATCAAACATAGTACTATCTATTTGACTTACATATAGTTTTGGACTTTCCCCAACAATGTATTCCAATTTATTTGTTGGCAATGTCTGGATGTTTAAATTCACATTAATGGGTTCAATTTTCTTTTGTAACTTATTTTCTTCTTCTGTGATATTTTTTTTATTCGAACTATCATTACATGAAATTGGGATCAATATACCGATAAAAATGAACAGATTGACAGTAAATACTTTAATTGTCATGCTTCTTTAAAAGTTTTAGTAAAAAAATGCCAAATATAATCAATTTTAATATTACGTCATAAAATCTTTAGGTTTTATAAGCCATTCCAAAGTACCAGTGCGTTTATTTAACTGTTTCCAGTCTTCAATGTCAAATAAAATTGAGGCCACAGCAGCAGTTGGCATC
>JARGGF010000898.1 GCA_029210905.1 Bacteroidales bacterium
ATATGCTGTTAACTGTCATTACACCGAAACTTATGTTCCTGATGATAATTTTGAAGCCGCCCTTTCATCTATTTTGGGTGTAGCCAATAATAACGATAATTATATTTCTACAATCGATATAAAAGCATGCACAACGCTGGATATCAGCAATCAGAACATTGCAGATATTACCGGCCTTCAGGATTTTACGGCATTAACATTGCTTAATTGTAATGGAAATCAAATAGATAGCCTTGATTTATCCTCCAATACTTTTTTATCCACTTTGAATTGCGCCAATAACTTAATTGATACATTAAATTTAACGAATAACACTGCTTTGCAAAGTTTGGATTTTTCCACAAATCAGGTAAGAAATATTAATATTGCCTTTTTAAGTTCATTATCGGGTTTGACATGCAACAACAATAATTTAACAAATCTGGATCTAAAAAACAATACAAATCTAACATCGGTTAATTGTTCATTCAACCAACTGAATACCTTGATTTTAAATAATGGGAATAACGCTATTTTAACTACATTTAATGCCACAAATAATCCGGCTTTGTTTTGTATTGAAGTGGATGATTCCGACGGGGCAAATGCAGGCACAGGGGTTTATGCGTCGTGGTTGAAAGATGCCTCAGCTAGCTATGGAAATAATTGCCATTATGGAGAAACCTATGTGCCCGACGATGCCTTTGAACAAGCATTGAAGGATTTGGGCTATGATAATTCGCAAACCGCTCCGTTAGATGATTATGTGCCCACAACTAAAATTAACAAAATCACTTATTTAAGTCTGAACAATAAAGGTATTTCTGATTTAACCGGAATTGAAGACTTTTCAGCCCTGGTAACTTTTAATTGCTCAAATAATAATTTATCAAGTGTTGATTTTAGTAATAACCTTGCTTTGGTGACTTTCAATGGGGCGGGAAATCAACTCACAAATTTAAATATTTCATTAAATACAGCATTGAAAAAATTGGATGTTACTTCCAATTTATTTTCCAGTATTGATATAAGTAATAATATTTTACTGGAAAGGTTGCTTTGCTCATCAAATTTGTTAACGAGTTTAAATATTCTGAATAATACTTCATTAATAGAAGTAAATTGCTCACAGAACCAATTACGCACAGTTGACGCAAATAATGGGAGTAATTCAACATTGCAGTATTTCGATTTACGTAATAATCCCTTGTTGAGCTGTATTTTAGTTGACGATGTAAATGCTTCTTTAGGCTATACCGGTTGGAACAAAGATATTCATTCTGCCTACAAGTTATTTTGTGATGATGATGATAATGACGGAGTTATAGATGCTGAAGACCTTTGTCCTGACACACCTTTTGGCGAGCTTGTTGATGTATTTGGCTGTACCATTTTTATTTTGCCAGCAGATAATTTCACCGTCATTACAAAAAGCGAAACATGCCGGGGTGGAAATGATGGGAGGGTTCTGATAACTGCTGATTCTATTTTGAATTATGCTGCTACTTTAACCGGAGTAATTGATACTGTGGTGTTTAGATTCACCAATGATGTTGAAATACGTAATGTACGCGCCGGAACATATGCTTTGGATATTACTGTTGAGGATAAACCTGATTATGTTCAATCCTACCAGGTTATAATTACACAACCCGAAGCACTGAACGTAACATTAAAAATGAACGAAGTTGGCAATAAGGCAACATTTAAAATGTCAGGTGGCGAAAATTACACCATCGAATTTAATGGTTTGGTATTTCATACTACTGAATCAGAATTATCGCTTCATCTTGAAAAAGGGAAAAACACAATTTCTATAAAAGCCGATTTCGACTGTCAGGGAGTATATTCTGAGACGCTTTTTAATTCTGATGAGTCAATTGTATTCCCAAATCCTTTTAACGAAAACTTAAATATATATTTGGGTCCTGATTGTGGAAATAAAGTAGCGCTGCGTTTGTACAGCTTTTCTGGCCAATTGGTACTCGTGAATCAGTATCAGCCTCAAAATGAGATGATTCAGGTAAACACCTCGGCAATTTTACCTGGTGTTTATTACCTTCTAATAAAATCTGAAACACAGGAATCAATAACTAAAATAGTTAAAGAATGAAAGTCAAATTAATATTTGCAGGATTAGTTTTTATAACCATTGCGTGCAATAAAACCACTGTAGATCCAAATTTTGGGAAACCTGGCGAAGTAAGTTTAATTTTTCCTTTTGAAAATTCTGAATGTAATGTTGGAACTGATAGTACTGAAACCGAAAGCACTGTTGTGTTTGAATGGAATAAAAGCCAGGATGCTGGTGAATATAACTTGGTTTTAAAAAACTTAATAAGCGGTGATTCAAGCAATTATATCACCACAGATCTTATATTTCCGGTTCGGATACTGAGGGCTGTTTCATTTGCCTGGTATGTGGTTGCAAAATCAAATATCAATGAAAAAACTACTCAAAGCCCAATATGGAAATTCTATAATGCCGGAGTGGCTATTGAAAATTATGCACCATTCCCTGCCGAAATAATTTTCCCCCAAATGGCAGAACTTTTAAACGCTTCAAGTGTAATTACATTATCCTGGACCGGAAGTGATGTTGATAATGATATTATAGGTTATGATGTATATTTTGGGACTGCAACCCCACCTGATATCATTCAAGCAGATTTGACTGAAAGTACCTTGAGTAATATTGCAATAACTGCAAATACCATTTACTACTGGAAAGTGATAACCAAAGACGCATACGGAAACTCTTCCGATTCAGGTATTTATCAATTCAAAAT
>JARGGF010000899.1 GCA_029210905.1 Bacteroidales bacterium
GATACCGCCCTCAAAAATGGTTTGAACGTTTTAAACTCTTTGAAAATTATTGCTAATTTGCAGACTGATTAGTAACCAATTTTTTATAATATATTTACATATTATTTGTAAGCGAAAATTGCTAACTTAAAATTTTAATATTATGGTTGAACTATTTACTTACGCGATTTTTTCTCTCACTTTTAGCACATCTTACCAACTTTCAGGCCCTGAAAAAATTGGGCTTGATGCTGAAGAATTTGTTTACAATGATTCAGGGAAAGATAATTTATGGGTCACCTTTGTTTTGTTCTCCGTAGGTGCCCAGGAATCAATGGAAATGACTGATACTGAGCTACTGAATTATGCAAAATCAACTTTTCTTGGCACATCAAAAGCTGCTGTGGATTCAAAAGAAAGAGAAGTTTTTGGTATTAAATCAGTTGGTGAAGTGCTGTCTACAAATATACCTCTGGCTTCGGATATGGAAATTCATTTCATAACAATGAAAAATGGCGATAAAATTTGTGTCAGTTTTAAATCAATAAAAGAAATGAATGAAAAAACAAGAGAGGCTATTATTGTTGAAATATTAGGAAGCTTAAAAGAAGAAGCGTAATTTGAAATGATATTTGAATAAAAATCACCAGATATATAGGAACCCTGGTTGAATTGCACTTGAGGTTAGGTGCTTGCAAACAGGGCTTCCTTAATATAAGTTCAGGTATGGAGAAACTGTGAAATCAGTGAATTAATCCAATTTCAATACCGCTAAAAATGCTTTTTGCGGAACTTCCACATTACCAATCTGTTTCATCTTCTTTTTCCCTTTTTTCTGCTTTTCCAGCAGCTTTCT
This sequence comes from Bacteroidales bacterium, assembly GCA_029210905.1. Lineage (GTDB taxonomy): Bacteria > Bacteroidota > Bacteroidia > Bacteroidales > NBLH01 > NBLH01. The sequence continues at coordinate 836 of JARGGF010000899.1, forward strand.
TTTACGGGTAATATCACCACCATAACATTTTGCAGTAACGTCTTTTCTAACCGCTTTTACAGTCTGGCGCGAAATCACTTTGGCGCCAATGGCCGCTTGTATTGCAATATCAAACTGCTGACGAGGAATCAGTTCCTTTAATTTTTCACACATTTTTTTGCCAAAATTGTAGGCATTGTCCTGATGTATTAAGGTAGAAAGGGCATCAACACTTTCGCCATTCAGCATAATGTCCAGTTTTACCAGTTTGGCAGGTCTCGATCCGGATTGGAAATAATCAAATGATGCATAACCTTTTGAGATACTTTTTAATTTATCATAAAAATCAAATACTATCTCACTAAGCGGCATTTCAAAAGTTACTTCAACGCGCTCAGAGGTGAGGTAATGCTGCTTTTTCATTTCACCCCGTTTATCAAGACAGAGGGTCATTATTGAACCAAAATATTCCGATTTGGTAATTATTTGTGCTGTAATATAAGGTTCTTCAATGGTTTTAATGTACTTAACATCGGGCAAACCCGCAGGATTGTGAACTTCAACAGTTTCACCTTTATTGGTAAAAACTTTGTACGAAACGTTTGGAACAGTGGTTATTACGTTCATGTCAAATTCACGGTCAAGCCTTTCCTGCACAATTTCCATATGCAATAAACCAAGGAATCCGCAACGAAAACCAAAACCGAGTGCCATTGATGATTCTGGTTCAAAAGTTAGTGATGCATCGTTCAATTGCAGTTTCTCCATCGAAGCCCTAAGCTCTTCATAATCTTCAGCATCAATAGGATATACGCCGGCAAAAACCATTGGTTTTACTTCCTCAAATCCAGAGATTCCTTTTGAACATGGATTATCAACTTTTGTAATTGTGTCACCTACTTTAACTTCTTTTGAGGTTTTTATTCCGGAAATGATGTAACCTACGTCGCCTGTAGAAAGAACTTTTCTTGGTTCTGGTTTAAGCCTTAGCACACCAATTTCGTCAGCGTGGTATTTTTTACCGGTATTTACAAATTTTACTTGTTCCCCGGTTCTAATGGTCCCATTAACTATTTTAAAATAAGCAATAATTCCGCGGTAGGAGTTAAACACTGAATCAAAAATCAAGGCTTGAAGCGGAGCTTCAGGATCGCCTTTTGGTGCCGGAACTTTCTCAACTATCCGTTCAAGGATTGCCTGAATGCCATCACCGGTTTTACCACTGGCTTCAAGTATCTCATCCCTGTCACAACCAAGCAATTCTACTATTTGATCCTTAACATCATCTGGCATAGCCGATGGCATGTCCATTTTGTTCAAAACCGGAATGATTTCCAAATCATGATCAATGGCAAGGTACAAATTAGAAATGGTTTGCGCCTGAATGCCTTGTGTGGCATCAATAACCAATAATGCACCTTCGCAGGCTGCTATCGAACGGGACACTTCGTAGGAAAAATCAACATGTCCGGGAGTGTCAATCAGGTTGAGCACATAGTCTTTGCCATCTTGCTGATAATCCATTTGTATGGCATGACTTTTAATAGTGATGCCCCTTTCCCGCTCTAATTCCATATCATCTAGCACCTGATCCTGTGCATCTCTCTCCGAAACCGTATTTGTTATCTGCAAAAGACGATCTGCAAGCGTGCTTTTTCCATGATCAATATGCGCAATAATGCAAAAATTTCTGATGTTTTCCATTAACCCTTAACTTTTTATCTTTCTTTTAATCGGCTACAAATATACACTATTTCAGCTAATTTTGAATAGCTGTATTTTGGATGCCAAAAATTATACATACTCCTTCCTTAATTATTCTATTATGTTTCGGATAGAGTGGTTTGCTATTATTATTTAATATTAAATGGGCATTAACTGGTAACTGGTCATTGGACATTTGTTACTGGTAGCTGTTAGCTGGTAGCTGGTAACTGGTCAATTGTCATTGGTT
>JARGGF010000089.1 GCA_029210905.1 Bacteroidales bacterium
CATCCAGAGTATATGAATTTGGCTGATAGTCAAGCTTGTTCTCAATAAATTTCAGAATACTTGCTTTGCCATAACGTGCCAAAATAGTTTCGAAACTTAGGTGTCTGATTTGAGGGATTTTTGTGTAAATCTGTGGCAGCAGGTTTTCGTATATTTTGGTAAATGCTTTGCTCTTGATAAAATCCTGAATATTAGCACACTGTCCTACATTTTCATAAAATTCAAACACCGAATTTTTTGAGCTGTTAATGGAATTGATGTTGACCCCACTATTTTGTGGAAACGACAGGTAAAGCGTATCTAATTTGCTTATTTTTAAACTATTAAGTTTGTTTTTTGAAATATTCTTAATGATATGAAAATCAGCCAGAACTTTATTAATAAAATCTTTGTCACTTTGATAAGCAAAAATTTCATCAAGTATCGCTCCAGTAGTTTTTCCTGCATATTCAGGAGCGTTTCGTTTAGAAAAATAAGTTACCCAATAATTAAAAAAGATTTCTAAAGCATTGCGGAATTCGTTGCCAAAATCGGTATAACTTTTTTCGCTTCCATCAAGGTAATCGCCCAATGAAAAACGCATAAACCCAATATTATAAGGTATTATTGCAATACCTCTTTGTTCAGCCAGTTTTTTTGAGAACTTTTCAAGACCCTGGAAGGAAGGAAATTTCTTTAATTGCAGGTTGAAAAGAAACGAACCATCAGAATCAACAATGCTTGTATACTCCTGATAATTGTTCTGTTCGATAACCTCCAAAGCAATTTTTTTGGCCAACACCATACGTTTGTTCGACTCGTCTCTAAAGATTTTGTTCAATCGGAAACCATTCAGCTCTTTTACCAGTTGCTCCTGATAATATTTAAAAAAAGGCTTGCCTTTATATTTAAAATCATCAGGCAAATCTAGCACTTCTAATTTATCAAGCGCCAATAATTGTTCCAATAAATATACATGCAAAGGACTTCCTTCGAAGGGGGAGAAGCGTGTTATTTCTTTTCCCGGAGCTTTTTTTGCCTTTTGATTTTCTTCATATTTGGAAAGCTCATTTTTAATATTTTCTTCAATTTTTTTCCTGAAACTGTAGATTGAAGCATTTTTAGGAAGCCTGGCTTCAACACTGTCTTTAATTTTTTTTGCCAAATGTGCCGCTTCTATGATGTTTACCAACATAAATACCGAGTTGGTATTGCATTTTTCGGGTGGATTTTTAGTGCGGGCAAAGTCTATCACTGCTTTTTTTGCAGGCGTTGCTATTATTGAACCCAACCGAATGCCTGTGCCTCCAAGGTTTTTGGTAGTTGAAAGCGAAGTCACCAGGTTAATGTTGGCATAACTGGCCATGTTGTTTACTACATATCTTGAAATAGTGCGCCATTTAGGCTCATCCGGATCATAACTTTTTACGCTGTCATTATATGCCTCGTCAAGGAACAAAGTAATTTTGCTGGAGGTTACAAACTTCAGAAAGTTCAGCAAATTTTCGTCATTAAAATCAGTGTACCCTGAAGGGTTTGAAGGATCATTAATTACAATGGTCAGGTTCTCGCAAAACCGGTCCCAGAGATTGCCACTGTCATCAAACAGCTGAAAAGTGCTTTTCATCCGTTGCAACTTAACAAGCAAGCGGGCAAAATGAATGCGCCCGAATTCATCATTCCCAATTTCCAAATCAAAAGGGTTCAAATCAAAACGATCATCAGGGAACAAATCCTGATACTCCCATGATAAGTCTTTGTTATACAGTATATAAGGCCTTAATTTGGTATTTGAATGAAACATGATGTCACGAATGATCATCTGCACATCATCTGAAATGGAAGTTTTATCCAGATTGGCTAAATCACTTATAAAACTCTTAATAATTGCCTGATCTTCAGCTGATTTTTTATCGTACCGCTCTTTTATTCCCAAATCAATCAAAAAATTGTGGAAACGTCCGGTATTATCTGCAGTATTCTCCGATTTGGTAATGTATTCTTTGTATCTTTCAAGAAACAGGTTGATTCCAAAATTTTTATGAAAATGGTTGTGAAGCGTCCTGTCATAATTATTAGGCATTACGTCCAAAATCACCTGGCATTGCTCAATAATTTTGGGGCTCACCTCTTTTAAAGGTCTCTGCAGCAGCCATTCCCCATAAGTTCGTATTTGGTTGCGCCCACCGCCTTCGTTAATGGTGGCAATGTGTATATCTTTAATGTCTGAATAAAAATACTGGCGTGTACGCTCTTCAAACTCATGAATTAAATCAACATTTTGCTCCTTTAGTTTCTTTGGGTTTTTAGTAGACAAAATTAATTCAATATAATCTGCCAATTTGGTGAGTGAATATTTGTCCTTAATGATTTGACGCGAAAATTCATCAAATTTAAAAAGTACAATATCCCTGTCTGGATTGTTGGTAGTTTCCAGCTGATCTTTCTTTAAATCAGCCAGTTCTAAATCATAATCCTTTATTTTATCCAGGGCCAGTTTTTTAAATCTTTCAAGGCTGTTGGTGTTAATTTTATCAAGAATCAATCGAAGGTTTAACTGGCTGTTAGCTAAAGCACCCAATTTTTTTGTATGTACTTTATTTAAAATATTTATAATGCCATTATGAAAAGCAAAAACCAGCGAAGTGTTTGTACTAACCGATTCAGGAGAATTATCAATGATCACCATTCTGGTTAGGTAAGGGAACCAATGCCTTTTGTTAAAAATGTTTTTTCGCATTGATTTTACCTTGACAAGAAAAACAGTAGAATAATTCTCGGCTACCTGATCATAAAGTTCCTGTTCCGATTTAAAATCTATGATTTCAACATTGTGTTTACTGAAAACTTCTTCAGAGATTAGCTTTATGGCTGTGTCCGCACTTCCGCTAACAACAGTTCGAATAAATCCATTAAGTCCTTTAAAGTTGATGGTGAGTTCAGTCTGGTTCAAAAAATCCTTTCGTTCGCCAGGTACTGTGTAATGTGAGCTCTGGATGACCATCTGGTCCAGCACATTTAAAAAATAGTTCCACTGTGCTTCTTCTTCATCACCATTAACACCAATTACATCCCTGAATTTTTTTAGTTCCGATGCTTGTTCACCCAATAGCAATTTATAAGTATAATCCAGTTGTTTTTGGGTGACAGGGGGTGTACCCACTGAAAAATCATGAGAACGCAGAATATTCAGTGATTGTTTTTTAGTTTCTTCATCAATAGCCTCATTATCAATTAGTGAGGTAAGTTTATTTACAAATTCAAGTTTCTTATTCTGGTATAAAAACGCCTTGGAATCTTCGTGTGGATATAACATTAACGCTACATCATTGTACCCGGGAATAGCCTCTTTTAATTCTAGTAAGGCCCTGTCAATTTCGGCATGCTGTTTAGCAGGATCATCAGGTTTTTCGTAACAAAGCTTTACAAAATTGCTAAGTTTTTCAACAATATTTGCCGGCAAGAAATTTTCAGCATTTTCGCCCAATGAAATGTAGAGGTTGATGATTTCCTTGGCATCGTTAGCCAGTCCGGGCATGGGTTTTCCTGTGATGTACATAATAGTTGTATTCTAATTAGCAAAAAGTTAAAGGATACTATAATTTGCATCTAAAATTAGGCAAAAAAAGCCTATCAATATTTTTTGTTAACGTATTAACAGCAAAATTGCTCCGCAAGGGAGCAAAATTTTAGACACAAAAATTGGGCAAATATAAGTATTATTTTGTTAGTAATGAAGCATTATTTTTACTAATTTAATAAGAACATGTTATATTGTATGCAAAAATGAAAGTTGATTTGGTTATTTTCAATTATTATGACATAAATATTTTGTAATGTGCGAAAAATAGGATTGCAGGATTAGTAATTTTTTTATTTAAAATATGAATGAGATCTTGTAATATTTTTTTGTCTTTTACTGCAGGATTTTGATTGAGATGAAAGGCTAAGTTAAACTGATGGCTGTGATAGCATATTTTGAGAATGGTAGTCCTTTGACCGCCCATAAGACTAATGCCATTGAATTAAGAAAAAATGTCGAATAAAGAACAAGGAATATCGAATGAAGAAGGAAGCCAAATTCATCATTCTTATATCGAAGTTCGGAGTTCGTGATTAGAAGACCCAGAAAACAAATATTGAATGATTTGAATTAATTTCTTAAATATATCTTAAGTTAATGGCATTAGCCCATAAGACTCATCATCTTTTCTGGAAAGCGAAAGAATCAGCATTTCAAATGCTGGATGATAATTTATTTCCAAGATGTATTTTTAAGTTACCGCAGCTCTGGGTTTTTTGACAGGCTGAGCCTGTCAGGATAGTTCCGGCTTAGGCTTTGCCTAAGCCGAACTTGAGATATTCAATTGTAACTTATTTTTAGTTTGCATTAATTACACTACCAGAACCAGCTATATTTACATTTATAGAGGGATTGCCAATATAGTATACATTTCCACTTCCTGCAATTCGAACTATCAGATTATCAGATACATTTACTTTAGCATCTCCTGAGCCGGCAGTGTTGACATCGCATATTTTTGTGCTAAAATTGTAGGCGCTAATACTGCCGGAACCACTGATATTAAAATCGGATTGATTTGAAGAACCATTAAGAATAATATCACCTGAACCTGAAATACTTCCATCAATAGAAACACATGCAGATTTTAATCTAATTTCACCTGAACCAGAAATGTTTAGGTCTACATCTGTTGCATCAGCATCTACATCAACATTACCTGAACCACTTATGTTTATGTAAAGGGAACCTTCGGTTGTAAATTTAGTATCAGCAACTACTTCGCCTGAACCTCTTAAATCAATTTCACTTAAACTGGCAATGGTCATGTATACTTTGATGGGTTCACTCCTTGAAACGTTTTTATCAAACGACAATCTAAAAACGCCGTTATCATTAGATTTAAACATGTTGTCCAGGATGTTTTGTTGTGCATCTATCCTAATACCTTGCTCATCTCCCTGAGTTAAAAATACAGTGGCTGGAATTTCCAGGATAATTCCCTCAACATCAGATATTTGTACTTGCTCTGAAACAATTGGACCCTCCCCTTTAATTCCTTTTAAATCCCATCCTTCGCAGGAATTTAGGCTCGTTATTATCACAATAGCTATTGTTATTTTTACTGTTATCGACTTTAGTGTTTTCATTTTGATATATTTTTTAGTTTATTGCTTTTATTTGATTTTTAAATGGATTGGCTAGAATCTTAGGCCAGCATTAAATCCTACAAACATTTTTACGGTATAATCATCGTGTGTTTTGTCGTAAAAACTCCAAGGCACAAAGGTACTTTTGCTGCCAATGCCATCCCTGAAATCAAATTCAGAAACCATTACATTAAAAGATGGCCCTGCTAAGATTTCAATGCGTTCTGTGAATTTGTAGGATATATTTAATTTCACAGTGTTTAATAAATTTAGTTTAGTTGTATTCCATTCATTTTCATTTACTTGTTGGCTTATTGCATCAATATTCATGTTCACTTTTGGGCTCAATGCGAACAACGTTCCAACTCCATAGCCATACGACCAGTAAGAATCTTCGTCAACTTGTTTAAACCCAAATGTGAAAATATTGTAAAAATGTTCAACGCCTAATTTTATACTGGCGTTGGCAAAAAGTGATTCGCTGGCACCCAGTTCAAATCTATGATAGCCATGGCGGACAATGCTTAAGAAACCTATTGGAACTCCATCTACAGAGTCGGCAATGTTTAAGAATCCCAGTTGAACACCTTTTACCTTATTTGCAACATTCACAAAACCAGCAACTTGCACACCTTCAATGTTTTCTGTAATATTAGCAAACCCAGCTAATTGGGCACCTTTTACCTGATCTTTTGAGAAGTTGGCAAATCCAGCCATTTGCGCTCCGGTAATACTTCCTGTAGTAGTATTTGAAAATCCTGCAGCCTGCCATCCTAGCATGTTTCCACGAACCACATTGGTAAAACCGGCGCCCATAAAACCCGAGCTATTTTTAATATTCAGGTTGGCAAATCCAGCGAACTGTCCACCATTAAATTCATAACTCTGATTATAAAAACCCGCACATTGAACTCCTGTAGTTTTTCCAATATTCACATTAGTAAATCCGGCGCCCTGAAATCCATTCACATCACCGTGGTTTACGTTCACAAATGCACCTAACTCCATCGCATTTACGCCACCATTAAATCCTCCAAAGATGTTTAAGGAAATATCATTGGCTATTTTGGGTGAGTTGGTACCATTGGTACCTAATGGGTAAACAAAAGTAAATTGGAAGGGTTTTGATTCTTTTTCATCCGAAAGATCTTTCAGGCTTTCCTGAGAATAAGTATTTGATATAAAGATAGATATACACGCAATTATTGCAATTGCAATTTTTAAATTAATCGAATTCATTTTTACTTGTTATTAAGTTCTACAATCTGGGTTCTTTTCTTTGTGCACAATTAAGAACTTTTTTACTTTGGCAAGAGCAATTTTTGTTAGTGTTTGTTTCTCTGCTTTTAACTAATGACAACAGGAATTATTTTCACCCCTATTTTATAAATTGATATTTTTTAAAACCAGTCAGCTTACAAGTGTTTTATGTGATTGTTATTCAGTAAGATATAATGAATAAAAAATTTAGGTATTTTTTTAAAATTGATGTTTATTAATAAAATATTGTATGAAGAAATATACCCTATGGGCATAGATTTTTTTGGATGACCCTGGCTCCGGAGGAAGCCAAAAAATCAATATCCCCATTAGTTAGGATGAAAAATGCATTTTTTAATAGAATTCTGTTATATCAGTTTCAGTTTAAGTTGGTAGCTGAAAATTTACTTTTTGAACAGCCTCAACCTTAAATCAATATGTTCTATTTTTTTGTTAATTGTTCATTTTTTAAGATTCAAGTGGCAAAGTGAAAATAAAATCACTTCCTTTGCCTTGTTCGCTTTCAGCCCAGATTTTTCCTCCATGTTTTTCAACAAATTCCTTGCATAGCAGTAATCCCAGCCCTGTACCGCTTTCATTTTCGGTACCTTTTCTAGAGACTTTTTCACTGATTTTGAACAATTTAGACAGCGTATCTTCATCCATGCCAACACCGTTGTCCCTGACTGTGATTTCTATATTATCTTGATTTTCTTTAGCAAAAATATTAATACATCCGTCCCTGGGGGTAAACTTAATAGAATTACCAACCAAATTACGCAAAATGGTATTTAACATGTTTTTATCGGCAAAAACGAAACAGTTTTTTTCGATGTCAAAATTTATCTGAATATTTTTTGATTTTGCATTGTGCCTTACTATGGCAGCAATATCTGAAATTAGTTGGTTAAGATTAATCCCTTCCGGACAAAATTCAATTTTATCGGATTGTGAGTTTGCCCAGGCCAGAAGATCTTCCAGTAATTTGAAGGCAGTAAGTGAAGAATTATTGATGGCTTTTGCAAATTTTAATCTTTTTTCTGAGTCATATCTTTCAATGTTTTTTACCAATAAATCAGAAAAACCCAAAATACTTGCAAATGGACTTTTTAAATCGTGTGAAACAATGCTGAAAAATTTGTCTTTTGTGGCATTTAGCGCCTTTAATTTTGCACTGCTTTCCTTTAACTTTAATTCTGCTATTTTTGATTGGGTTATATCTATTACAAGCACAAAATAGCCATCTGTTTTACCCTCCTTTTTATTGGGTATAAGCGTGCTGTTATAGTAGATAGGTTCATCATTTTTTATTCGTTTTGTATCATACGAAACAGTCTCTCCGTTTAAAACCTTGTTGATTTTTGGCATATTTTCTTTAACACTTTCTTTGCCAAGCAAATCTTCAATTTTCTTTCCGATGAAATCTTCTTTCTTTAAATTGTATAATTCTTCATATTTTTTGTTTACAAACAGAAATTTTAAATCATGACTAATTTGTGAAATTAATGCTGGTACATTATCACTTATTAATTGAAGTTGAGATCGACTATTTATAAGAGCCTTTTCTGCCTGTTTAAGTTCTGTAATATCAATAAAGGAGCAAACCACGTGCCTTATAGAACCATCAGCATAAAATTGTGGTTCAGCATCAACGTGGAGCCAGACATAATTTCCTTTTTTGGGATGGTATACCCCCATGACAACATTATTAACAGCCTTTCGGGTAGCAATTGCTTGTGGCACAGGGTGTTCTTCGCCTGGAAAGAGGGTTCCATCTTCGTGAATGACATTCCAATCCGGACCGAAAGAAGTTTTACCCATCATTTGATCTTCTGTAAGGCCCATTAACTCCAAAGCCTTTGGGTTGCACAATAATATTTCTGCCTTTGGGCCCTGCAAAAGGACACCCACTTGCATACTCCAAACCAAATTTCTGAATTTTGATTCACTCTCTTTTAATGTTTGTTGAACATTATACCGTTCAATACTGGTTGAAATGCGCTCAGCATATGCATCAATCAATCTTTGTTCATGAACTTTAATGAAAGAAAGGTTTTCAGTATATGCTACAATTAATTTACCAATTTGTCTGTTAAATAAATGTATTGGTGCAGACAAGTGCTTTTTTTGATTAATGATTTCGGGTATTGGTATATTGAAGTAACGTTTCTCCTCAAGTTCAAGCATAACATATACTTTTTCTGGGAATTGCATGCTTTCCGGAATAATTTCTTTGACTATTTGATTATATATTTCTTCTTTATTTTCATGATTCTCAATCAAAAGACTGGCAGAATAGATACCATTTAGTTCTTTTAAGCGTTCTTTTAGCTCATTTTCGCTTAGTTCAAGTTTTTCATTACTATCCTTCAATTTATCAATTAAAGTGATACGCTCAGAAATTTTCCAAACGCTATCCATAAGCAAGGACAATTCACGAACATCAGATTCATTATAATCGCTTTCTTTATTTGCCACGCCTGCAACGGCAACTATTTCATTATCAATAATAACGGGAACGGTCAGGAATTTTGAGAGGCTTACATGGCCTTCCGGGATACCTTTTTTATGTGGATGGTTTGCTTTATAATCATTAATAATGATGGGCCTCCGTTGTCTGACGGCTTCGCCCCAACAACCAGTTGCATCAAGGTTGTAGGTTGTTTGTGGGTTCATCACCTGGCATTCTTTCATTACTTCCTTCGACCAGGTATTAAGCTCAAATTGGCGTTTTTCTTCATTATAGAAATAAATATAACCTATTTTACTGTTTGTCAGCTCAATAGCTTCATTTAAGGCATAATCCAATAATTCCTGAACAGAGGAGGCCCTGTATTGTGAGATACGCAAAAGCCCTTCAAGTCTATTATTGTTTAATTCAATTTCTTCCTTTTGCTGACGAAGTAAATACTCGTTTTGTTCGGCTTTTTCTTTTGCAGTAATTAATAAGTTTTCTGCTTTTTTTCGTTCATTTATATTAATTGCAATGCCACAAATTTTTTCAGGGGCTCCATTTGCGTCTCTTTTTACAATAGAACCAACATCATAAAACCAGATGTATTTGCCAAATTTTTCCTTAATTCTATATTCAGTTTCATATTTATCCTTTTTTCCAGTTAAATGATCCTCCATTGCATTTAATGCCGGATTGTAATCATCTGGATGCACAAGGGCCATAAAATCAGTATAATGCTTAAACCTTTCTGGTTTATAACCTAGCATTTCAGCTTTTTTATGTCCAAAGTTTATGTTTTTGGCTGGTAATTCCATTTCCCACCATGCCATTTCACCTGCATACATGGCAAGTTCAAGTGTAATATTTTTTTCTTTAAGCTGATGTTCTGTCTTTTTTAACGCAGAGATATCCCTTCCTACTCCAATCAAACCAGTTATCTCGCCATTAATTTTTAAAGGCGACAAGCTGGTTTGGAAATAATTAGTGTTATTTTCAATATTGGAACTCCATTCGTAACTAACATATTCACCATTCAAAGCTTTCTCATTAGCTTCAATATGAATCTGGGCATTTTCTCCCAAAATTTCCCTGGCTGTTTTGCCCAGGAAATAATCCTTTGAT
>JARGGF010000008.1 GCA_029210905.1 Bacteroidales bacterium
ATTGCAAAATTCTTGAAGTATATATTTCTTAAAATCAGCAAATTGTAATTTATTCAGCTAAGGCTGCAAACTTTTTTATTAAATAATGAGTCTTTTACAAGACTAATAAATATAAATATTAAATTTAAATACGTTATTAATTCAATAACAGTAACCAAAACAGATTATTATGAGAAAAATACAGATTTATTTTATGTTCGTTTTTGTTTTTCTGCTTGCTGCACCATTCTTATCAATAGCTCAGGAGGAAGAAACAGATGGAGGATTCGGTGACTTTGATGTTTCAAATCCAATGGAGCAGCAAAGTTCATTAGGCGCTTTACTTGGCTTTACAGATATTGGAGGCCAGCAATTTATTGGAATGCGCATTCAACCTGAATTTGCTTTAGGTAAACTTGGCTTTGGGTTGGACATCCCCTTGCTTTTTAGCATTAATGATGGCTCCTTTAGAACTGAAGAGTTTAATGATGGTGTCGGATGGTTAAGAATGATAAGGTATGTACGATGGGGAGTGAAAAAACGCGATCCTGTATACATTAGGGTTGGAGATTTGACCGGCTCATGGATAGGTTATGGTATGTTGTTGGATAACTACACCAACTCAACAAGTTTTGAAAAAAGAAAATTGGGGGCCACTTTTGATGTGCTAATTGGCAATCTTGTTGGAATCGAAGGGTTGTATAGCGATTTTGATATGACATCGTTCAACCTGTTTGCTATCAGGCCTTATGTTAAACCTTTTGGTCGCACAAGAATACCTATTGTCAGGACTATGGATATGGGGGTTACTTATTTGACGGATCATGATCAAACTTATATTGATGTTAATGATTCTGTCAGAAATCAGTTCAATAAATATCTTGATAAAGGTATAAATGCCTGGGCACTTGATATTGGTGTTATGCCTGTAACTACTTCATTTATGCAGGTTAAGGTATATGCCCAATATGGAAATCTGGGTAAAAATAAATCAGATGTTTTTAGTGATGCACTTGATTCAATTGCTTTTGATCCTAATACGCTTCCTGAAGATTCTGCAAGAATGAGAAATTATGAAGGTAGCAGTGGCTTTGGCGTTGGTGTCGATTTTAAATTTAAAGCTGGTGGGAATGTTCTAAGGGTTGATGCCCGGATAGAAAGGTTGTGGTACAAAAAGTATTTTATGCCACAGTTTTTTAATGCAGGTTACGAATTTAACAAGGATGCCAAGTTCATTGACCTTGCAAATGCAGATGGCAAAAAGGGTATATATGGTGCCCTGGCAGTTACTGCACTTGAAAAGGTTAGGATTGGAGGTAGCCTTATGATTCCTGATAATGTTTCTGAAACTGCCCCTGCAACCGTAACCCTTGATTTAGATGCCTCGAGGCTTTTTGAAAAGTTTGTTATAACAGGGCAATATATAAAAGGTGGATTGGTGGATCTTAAAGACGCATTTAAACGTGATGAACGTTCCTTGTTAACTACCCGTGTAGCCTATAAAATGTATAAGTTTTTAGTTGTGGGGATGGATTACAAATGGACCTGGGCCAAACTAGAAGATGGTACTTTTAAAGCTACTCACTATGCTTCACCATACTTTGGTTTACAGCTGCCACTTAATTTTGGAAATCAGGATAAAGGCATAGACTTTAACCTTGATGAAACTGAATAATATTTTAATGTTCTTTAGATAAATATTAAACAATTAATATAATTTTTTTTAACAATCAAAACTTCATAACTTCGGGGTTTTGATTGTTTTTTTTATTCACCAACTAATAGTTTAAATTGTTGATTATTAGTTACTAATATGATGATATGAGAATAAGAACCATTATTTTGAGCATTATTTGCAGCTTCAGCCTGTTGAATGCCCAGATAAACAAAGAAGTGAAGCTACAATCTGCAGAAGATAGTCTCAGTTACTGTCTTGGAATCAGCATTGGCCATGGATTAAGCGGACAAGGAATTGAAGGTCTGAATACTGCGATTATTTCAGCTGCAATGGAGGACGTATTTGATAAAAACAATACTCTTTTTAATAAAATAGATGCTGAGAATTTTATTCGCGACTATTTTTCAAAAATGCAAACAAGCAAATATTCCGGCAATCTTGAACAGGCCAATAAATTTTTAAGCGAAAATAAAAAAGTAAAAGGAGTAGTTGAACTTCCAAGTGGACTTCAATACATGATTCTGGAAGAGGGCAGTGGCGAAAGTCCTACTGAGAACAGTCAGGTTAAAACGCATTATAAAGGAACATTTATTGATGGAGGCGTTTTTGACAGTTCCTACGATAGAGGCGAACCTGCTGTATTTCCGGTAAACGGAGTAATTAAGGGATGGACAGAAGCCTTGTTATTAATGAAACCCGGAGCAAAATGGCAGCTTTTTATTCCACCACATTTGGCATATGGTGAAAAGGGTGCTGGTGGACAAATCCCACCAAACACAGCCTTGATTTTCGAAATTGAATTACTAGAAGTTATAAATTAATATCATTATCAGCTAATTAAAAAGGATTCAGGAATTCTTTTTATAGCAATTAATTACTTGTTTCAGTGAAAAGTTATTAGTTTTAAGTTAACCATTCATGCTTTATGAATTTTGACTTAAGGCTTTGAAATTCAGCAACATGTAGTTGAGCGGTAAAAGTGTGTGCTTTTATAGCAACTTTAACTAACAAAATAGTGAAATCTACTTCTCATTTTCAGAATTTCGTTTACTTTTGTTCTCAATTTTTTAAATATTTAATTTAAAACACTAATAAAATGAAAATCAAATTATTTCTTTTGTCCTTAGCTGTAGTATCATTATTTGCTTGTGGCCAAACATCTCCAAAGGGAAGTGCTGGTAGCGGCTCTACAGATTTAAAATCTGAAATTGATTCTGTGAGTTACAGCCTTGGTGCAGATATTGGCAGCAAACTTAAACAAGGTGGTGTTGATGAACTTAACATGGCAGCTTTTACTGATGGGTTATTATGCATGCTTGCTGAAGACAGCGCAAAAATTACTTCTGAAGCCGGAATGAAAATTATTAATAACTATTTTCAGAATTTGTTTCAGAAAAAACTAGAAAAAAACAAGAAAGATGGTGAAGAGTTCCTTGAAGCCAATAAATCAAAAGAAGGTGTTAAAGTAACCGAATCCGGCATTCAGTATATTGTTTTAACAGAAGGGAATGGTCCTGTTCCTGCTGATACAAGCGTGGTTAGAGTGAATTACCACGGAACTTTGATTGATGGTACTGTTTTCGACAGCTCAGTTGATCGTGGTGAACCTGCTGAATTTCCTGTTAAAGGGGTAATTAAAGGATGGCAGGAAATTCTACAACTAATGCCTGTTGGTTCAAAATGGAAAGTATTTATACCAACAGATCTTGCTTATGGTCAAAATGTTAGAAGGGGTGGTAAAATTGAACCTAATATGGCTTTGATTTTTGAAATGGAATTGCTGGAAATTGTTGATCCTGTAAAAGCAAAAATGGAAAAAGAACAACAATTGAAAGAGCAAGAGGAATTAAGAAAAAAACAAGCAGAAAAAAAATAATTAAAAATGATCAGGTGGTAATTCCACCTGATTTTTTTATAATGAATTGATAATTAAAAACACAATACTATGAAAGCGGAAATATATACCGAAAGGGGAGTTATGAAAGTCGATTTTTTCGAAAAAGATGCACCTGGAACAGTTGCAAATTTTGTTGAATTATCAAAAAAAGGCTTTTATGATGGTTTGACTTTTCATAGGGTTATTCCAGATTTTGTTATTCAGGGAGGTTGCCCAAATGGAACAGGAACTGGTGGCCCTGGTTACAAAATTAAATGCGAACTTGATGGTGAGAATCAATATCACGACAAGGGTGTGTTATCGATGGCACATGCAGGAAGAGATACTGGCGGTTCTCAATTTTTTATCTGCCATAACCGTAGCAATACTGCGCATTTAGACAGGGTGCATACTGTATTTGGTAAAGTCTTTGAAGGCCTTGATATTATTGATACAATTAAGCAAGGTGATAAAATTAATAAAATTGTAATTGTTGAGGACTAGTCCTCAACATTGTGTAAATTACAACTTTCAAAAAAAACGATTTTAATGAGTTTAGAAATAAGTGGAAAAGTAATAAGTCTGCTTCCTGAACAGTCGGGCGAAGGGAAAAACGGACGTTGGGTAAAGCAGGATTTTGTTATAGAAACAGAAGATCAGTTTCCTAAAAAAGTGTGTTTTTCCAGTTGGGGCGATAAGGTCGAAGAGGTTAAAAAACTGATCGCTGGTGAAGCTGTAACAATTAGTTTTAATGCTGAGTCAAGAGAATACAATGGTAAATGGTACACTGATTTGCGGGCTTGGAAAATTATAAAGTCTTCGAATCAGCAACCAAATACTGAGGTGGATACACCATCATTTACCGAGAATGATATTCCACCCGAGCAGGAAGATGACGATCTGCC
Organism: Bacteroidales bacterium; assembly: GCA_029210905.1. GTDB lineage: Bacteria > Bacteroidota > Bacteroidia > Bacteroidales > NBLH01 > NBLH01. The sequence goes on from JARGGF010000008.1 coordinate 4,439, forward strand.
TTTTTAAAAGCATGCTATTCAAAACAAAAAAAGACCGGTTTGTATTTATGCAAACCGGTCCTTTTTTTTCGACGAATGCTTACTTCAAGTATTTCCTTTTTTTGCTTTCGAATCAATAAAATAGTCCAGAATTGAGCCTGTTAATAAGTCAATTATCACAAGTGCAATTACCGAAAGTATTATTAATTTCACAAACAAGCTTATTTCAAAATTAAAATTCAATAATTCAAGAATTTTACCAAAATGATAGTCAGGTAATTTTACTTTTTCTATAATATTAGCAGTAGTTCCTCCCTCAGAAGTTTTACCCTGAAATAAAATGCCAATAGCAAATATAGACAGGAAAGTGAGCATAAATGCCAATAGGAATTTTTTACTAAATATTGAATTTTTCTTTATTTCTGTTAATTTTTCCTGCTCAATCCGTACCATAAGCTTTTCGGTGAAATTCGCCGGAACCTTTTCCAGCTTAAAGTTTTCAAAAAGCTTTTCACTGTATTTATTTAAATTATTTTCGTCCATTTTTTTAGTGATTCATTTGTTTCTGAAACTCTGTTGTTCTATTTACATTACTTTCTGTTAAAATTGTGAACAATTTTTTTCTTGCCCTGAATAGTTTTACTTTAACATTGGCAACACTGTAATTGGTTATTTCACTTATCTCTTCAATGGAATTTTCATCAAGATAAAACAATGTGATTAGCAATGATTCGTCTTCTTTTAATTTACTGATTGCTTCGTTTAGTTGAATGGAACGTTCTTCTTTTTCAAGTAAAGTGAATTCTTCATATGCTTGTGCAATCTCATGATCTGATATTTCAACTTCATCAATATTGCTGGTTTCAATCTTCCTTTTACGCGTTTTTGAAACTGCCTGGTTGTATACAATTCTATAAAACCATGTTGAAAATTTAGATTCCCCTCTAAAATTATTAATAGACTGATAGGCTTTTAAAAAGGAATCCTGCGCTATTTCTTCAGCATCTTCATTGTTTCTAACTACCTGCAAGGCAATATGATATGCCATGTTTTTATATTTGTCAACCAGCAATCTAAAGGATAATAAATCTCCTTGTTTTACCTGCTCAATTATTTTAAGCTCTTCTGTTTTCTCCATTCTGAAAGTTTAGACGAACAAAACATTATTTTGGTTACAATTTTCTCAAAAAAATGTGATACCTTAATTATTGCAAATAAATATTAAGCTAATTTACTGATATTTTCGTTATTTTTTCCAACTAATATAAAAAAACAAAACAAAAGTGTAACCTGTTCGAAAATTGTTGCGTCAAAGTAATTGACAAACAAAATGAAAACTTAAAAATTGAATAACATGGAAGAAATAATGATCCCTTTAAGCTTTTTTGCAGCAGTGGTTTTGATAGTATATATTTTCCTTAGCACTCGCAATAAAGAACGCATGGCATTAATTGATAAAGGTGCTGATGCAAAATTATTTAATACTGGTAAGAATTACTTTTCAGCATTGAAAATAGGTATGTTCTTTGCAGGAATCGGTATTGGAATATTAGTAGGTAATATTATTGCAGTTTCTACCACTTTGGAAGAAGAAGTAGCTTACTTTTCAATGATCTTTTTATTTGGTGGAGCAAGTCTGATTGCCTATCATCTTTTAGACAAGAAAAATGCAGTAGAAAAGGAATAAAGTTTACCGGGAAATTCTAAATATAGGGTTATAGAAGAATAAGGTAAATTATCAATTTCGGTATTTTATAACTAAAAAATTAATTTAACGCCTGGAATTTCATCCGGGCGTTTTTATTTGGATCATCGCTAAATAATTGATTTGTAATTTCATCTTTACATATTATTTTATCAAATTTGTGCAATAATCAAAAAAAACCAATACTAAGCACGGTTTTTGAACAAAAAATCTGATTTCACACGATAAAATATAAAAATGAAAATAAAATTCACTGATGTCAATGGCTTGGATCTAACCAATATTGAATTTAATTTTATTGTTCAGGAAAGAACCAGCGTACACGTTTCAAATAATGAAGGAATAGTTGAGTTTTTCGATGCTAACGAAGGGGATGAGGTCGTTTGTTACATTTATGGAAACGATAAGCATCAATTTACATATAAAGAAGGGCAGGTTCCGGTAATTAAAATGGATGCACCTTTGGTTGATATGATATTTGTTACAATAGGCGATGATGAAGAATCAGTAATTGGTGCCACAGTTTATTTCGAATATCTTGATAAAAAAGTTGAAAAGGTGAGTGATAATACTGGCCAGATTGTACTTGAAAAAATCCCTGTAAATACACAGGTTAAGGTATATCAGCTTCACAATCAAAAGGAGGTAAATGTAGAAATTAATACTTGCAAAAAGGACAAGGCCCAGTACTTTATTGCTGTGGATAAACATTTCGATTTTTCTACTATGAAATTTAAGCTGGTTGATAAAAGCGGACAGATTATTCGTGGCGCTGATGTCAGATTTAAAGAATCAGATGCTGAATATGAAATGGTAACCGATCAGGACGGGTGCATTAAGTTGGCTGATATTAAGGTGGGTAGTGTGGTTGAATGTAAACAAATGATTTTTGGCAAATCCTTACCCTGGCATAAATTTAAATGCGAAAGCGGTATTGATGAGTATGTGTTGCATGGTGAAAAACCTCCATCATTTAACCAGGCTTCGGAGAAGTATGATTCGCAGGTAAGGATGAAGTTTAAACTTGTGAATTCTAAAATGCTGCCAATACCTAATGCTGTGCTCAGACTTGAATTTGGTGATAAGGTTAGTAACAAGTATACCAACCAAAGTGGTGAAGCCATGATTGACGATGTATTAATTGGCGATAAAGTGAAAGCTTTTGTTGATTTAAGGGGCTTGCAGGTAAGTGCTGAATTCATTTGCCAGGAAGATGATGAAATTCATCAAATTGTTTTAAAAACAAGCACTCCAAAAGTTTATTTTTGGATAATTCCACTTGTTATCATTGTCGTTTTAGGAATACTCTACGCAAATTCTGATTTTGCTAAAAATGAACCTGAACAAGAAAAAGAAGCCGAAAATATAATTGCAAAAGATACCGTTATAATTAGTAATTATTATTTTCAAATAAAACAAGCGACTACCGGCGCACCTGTAAAGAATAGCCGGGTGAAGCTTATCTATAGTGATACTACCTATGAGCAATATACTGACATAGAAGGGTTTACTAAATTTAAGGCCATTGAAAACAAACTTCCAACAAAATTTGAAGTTGGAGCAACCGGGTACTTCCCTTTTAGTCAGGATTTTAAATTAGACAGTGTTTTTTCGGTGAAAATTGCAAAAAATGATTCAGTTGAAATTGCAAATGATATACTTCCCTTTAATTCAACAGTTCAATCAAGTGGAATTAAAACGAGTTTTCAGAGCTTTAAAATGAACGTTTCAAAAGGGAGGTTTAAAATATGGGCCAATGCATTTGATTTGTCTGATAAAATTGAAGTTTACAACGGAAAATATAGTACCGTTTCATCAAAAAACCTTGCTTATTCAGGACCGTATTTTAAAGGCATTGTGAGCCCATATGCTGAATTTAAAAGTATTGACAGCATTATTACTATTTGCATTATTAGTAGTACTCCAACTGCCAGTTGGGTGTACAAGGTATACAGGGCTGAGTCATTAACTCCTGTTAAAACCAAATAATTTGATGTTTAATGGATAAGATAATTGAGGTTGGAAAATATTTCAAATAATTGCCCGTTTACTTTAAAATATTATTTTATCTTTGTCCGCTTATTCTTTCCGTGAATATTATTTCAATAAAGATGCGGAATTAATCTTAAAATATAAAAATGAGAAAGATTTCAGGCTATTTATTGGTTCTTGTTATTGCTACATCACTATTAGGAACATCATGTAAATATCAAAAACTATTAAAAAGTTCAGATTCAGACTTAAAGTTTGACAAAGCAAAACAATATTACGAAGATGGGGACTATGCTAAAGCAATGACCATTTTTGAACAATTGATTCCTATTTTCCGTGGCACTGATAAAGGAGAAGAAGTTTCATACTTATTTGCTTATTGCAATTATTATGTAAAAGATTATATTCTTGCAGGCCATTATTTCAGAAGATTCGCAGGATCTTTCCCAAATAGTGAACATGCTGAAGAAAGTTCATTTATGAGTGCCTACTGCTACTATCTTGATGCTCCAAAACCATCACTCGACCAGGAAACTACACGTAAAGCAATTCAGGAGTTTCAGCTATACATTAGCAGGTACCCCAAAAGTGAAAGAATACAGGAATGTAACGACCTTGTGGATGAACTACGCAGAAGACTCGAAAAAAAATCATATGACAATGCAATGCTCTATTATCGGGTGGAACAATATAAAGCAGCTGTAGTGTCTTTAAAAAGTAGTTTAAAGGAATTTCCTGATACAGATTATCGTGAAGATATCTTGTATTATATTATAAAATCGAATTACAAGTATGCTTTAATGTCAATCTATGGCAAAACAAAAGAGCGACTTGAGGACACGTTAAGAGATTATAAAGTTTTTATTAAAACTTATCCTAATAGTAAATACAATAAAGATGTTGCTAAAATTTACGTTGATGTTACGGATAAGTTGAAGTACATGAATTAAGATTCTCGCAAAATTATAAACAACAAAATTATGAATTTTAAAAAAACGAATGCTCCTTTAAGTACTATTACAAGGGATCAAATTGATTTGGATAGAGAAACAGAAAATATTTATGAATCAATTGCCACAATAGCAAAGAGAGCTAATCAGATTAGTGTTGAGATTAAGAACGAATTAAGTACTAAACTTGAAGAATTTGCTTCTTATACCGATAATCTTGAAGAGATTTTTGAAAACAGGGAACAGATCGAGATTTCTAAATTTTATGAGCGTTTGCCAAAACCAAGCCTTATTGCAATTCAGGAATATTTGGAAAAAAAAGTCTACTTTAGAAAGCCGGAACAGGAATAGTACGGTATCAAATTATAGAATTAGTCCCGGTGAAGCTTTTTTTAAGCGACCCGGGATTTTTTTGCTTTTAACAAAAGTGATAATTTCAAACAACAAGCTATGAATGGAATAATCCATCTGGTAGATTTAAATAAAAAAATTTGGCAATGGTCCTTATTGACAATGTTGGCCTTAATATGGGGCTCTTCCTTTATTCTAATGAAGAAAGGCTTGCTTTCATTTACAGATATACAGGTAGCTTCATTCAGGATTTTTATTTCATTTGTTTTGCTTCTTCCACTTACCATTTCCCGAATAAAAAGAGTAAAACGCAGACACATAATTCCATTGTTGGTAGTTGGTTTCCTGGGGAATGGTCTTCCTGCATTTTTATTTACAAAAGCCCAAACCCAGGTAAGTAGTTCAATGGCTGGTGTTTTAAATGCGCTTACCCCATTGTTTGCTCTTTTGGTTGGATTGATAATCTATAAAGTTAAATTTATATGGCATAATATTTTAGGAATTATTGTTGGCCTTTTTGGTGCAGCAGCCCTTGTATTAATAAGTTCTGGGTTTAATATTAGTGCACAGAATCTTTATCCGCTTTTAATAGTTTTGGCTACGATTTTTTATGCTTTTAGTGTGAATGTTATTAAACAGAAACTTGCTGATTTAGATAGTGTTACAATAATTGCTGCTGCTTTTACTTTTATTGGGCCCTTTGGAGGCATTTTACTGCTAGGTTCTGATTTTAGCAAAGCACTTACTAGTCCAAATCTTATTCAGAATTTCAGCTGCATTTTTTTACTCGCCTTGCTAAGTTCGGTTTTGGCTACCATTCTTTTTAACTATTTGATAAAGTATACCACTGCCTTATTTGCTTCGTCAGTTACTTATGTAATTCCGATTGTTGCAATTTTTTGGGGACTTATAGACGGTGAATCAATTATTATACCGCAATTTTTTGCAATTGGAGCAATATTAATAGGGGTGTACCTTGTAAATAAAAAGCGGGCTTAATTTGGGGTTTAATAAAGTATATCTGTACCCTGTCCTGTCGGGTGTTTTATTTGGCATCTGCTGGAATAGCTTGCTTCCTTCGGTTTCATTGTTTATTGCTTTCATTCCGCTGCTCTGGCTACTTCAAAATAAATCCTTTCATTATCGCACAGTTTTTAATTTTTCATTTCTTGCATTTTTATTGTATCATTTAGGCACCGTCTGGTGGTTGTCAATTTCTTCATTTTTTGGTTTTATGGTCATTGTTATTCTAAATTCAATGATTATGGCTTTGGTCTGGGTTTTTATTTATAGGGCCAGACAGAATTTTGGACTTGGAATAGGTTTATTGGCATTTATAATCTATTGGATGGCCTTTGAGTTTATTCATTATCACTGGGAACTTTCATGGCCATTTATGAATTTAGGAAACTGGTTGGGTCAAACAACCTGGATTATTCAATGGTACGAGTATACTGGAGTTTTAGGAGGTACTCTCTGGGTTTTGTTGGTGAATATGCTTTTGTTTCTTTCTATCCGCTACTATACTAAAAATCAAAAATATAAATCAATAACTTTATTCATTATCAGTCTTTTACTGATAATTGTGCCTATAAAAATTTCAACATTTATATATCATGGCGATTTTAAAAATTCAGATTCAAAAAGATATTTAATAATTCAACCTAATATCGATCCTTATACTGAAAAATATAATACGGATCTATTTACCCATCAAATTAATCAGCAAATTGCACTGGCACAAAAATCTGGAAATGCAAAGATTGATTGTTATATTTTTCCTGAAAGTTCCTTTCCTGTTGATGTAAATGAACTTGGCATTGATACCTGCGAATTTGTAAAATATATTAAAAGTAAGTTGATTATTAACATAGAGACTTGTATTCTGGGTGGTTTTTATTCTTATATACCTGCGGGGGAAGATACACTTTTTTACAATACAGCTTTTTTGATTAGCAATAATTCCTCTGTTCGATTACGCCATAAATCAAAATTGGTAATTGGAGTTGAAAAAATGCCGTTTCAACAATATTTTGGTTCTCTGCGTAAATGGAATCTTGATTTTGGGGGTAATAATACTTCAATAGCTACGGATAATGAACCAACTGTTTTTATTTCTGATGATGAGCGTTTAAAAATGGCCCCAATTATATGTTATGAATCGGTTTATGGAGAATATGTTGCAAGTTTTATCAATAAGGGTGCCAATGTTATTTCTGTAATCACTAACGACGGCTGGTGGGGAAATACTCCTGGATTTAAACAACACCTGATGCATTCTCAATTAAGAGCTATTGAAAACAGGAGGGCGGTGGTTCGTGCAGCTAATACTGGTACCAGCTGTTTTATAAATGAAAAGGGCGAAGTCCTAAAGGAAATAGCACCCTGGAGGCAAGATACCCTGGCAGGCACTTTACCAACTATTATTAATAAAACATTTTACACAAAGCATGGCGATTTTATAGGTGAGATTGCCCTGTATTTTTCAGCTATATTGCTCTTAATCAATATAATATATCAAATTTTGTATAAGATCAAATCAATCAGTAAAAAACCATGAAACAGAAATTAATTTATACTTTTTGGGTATTTTGCTTTTTGTGTTTTCATTTGGGTCTTATTGCGCAATCAGCGGGTATTAAAGGCAGAGTAATTGATTCGGACACCAAAAAACCACTGCCTTTTGTAAATATTGTATATGATGATAATAATAAAGGACTTACAAGTGATATTGATGGATGTTTTCTTATTAAAGATAAAAAAGAAATAACTTTTTTAAAGTTTAGCTATGTTGGCTACTATCCGGTAATGATTTCTAAACACGACTTAGAAAACGACTCTTTGATAACTGTAAAAATGGAGGTGAAAACTTTTAATATTAATGAAGTTAAGGTATTCCCCGATGAAAATCCTGCACATCGGATTATTAATAAGGTAGTCGAAAACCGAAATATTAATAATCCGGAAAATCTTTCAAGTTATAGTTACACGTCGTATCATAAAATGTATTTTACTGCTGATATAGAAAACAGGCATAGATTAAGTTCAGATTCAACAAATTTGGATAGTTTAAAAAAAGAACCAGGTTTCAATAGAGCTAAAAAATTTCTCGATAGTCAGCATCTTTTTATGATGGAAACAATAAGTGAACGCAAATATAAACGCCCCGGAAAAATTAATGAAAATGTATTAGCCACAAGGGTCTCAGGATTTAAGGAGCCATCTTTTATCATGCTGGCCACACAGATGCAGTCTTTTTCCTTTTACAATGATATGATTACACTTATGGAAAGCAGGTATGTCAATCCCATAAGTCGCGGAAGTACAAACCGCTATTTTTTTAATATCGAAGATACCACAATAAGTGCAAGCGGAGATACAGTATATAGTATTTCTTTCAGACCAAAAAAAGGAAAAAATTTTGAAGGTTTAAAAGGAGTATTTAATATCAACACACATGGCTATGCTATACAAAATGTTATTGCAGAACCTATTGAGCAAGTTGGGATGATGAATGTAAAGATTCAGCAAAATTATGATTTGATTGATAATAAAACATGGTTTCCGAAAGAGTTAAATACCGATATTATATTTAGTGATATAGTAAGAGCTGAAGCTGGTAAACAAAAAATGGTATTAGTAGGGGTAGGTAAAAGTTACATTACAGATATTGAAGTAAATAAGGAACTAAGAAATGAGGCGTTTTCTGCCATTGAGGTGGAAGTAGATGAATCTGCATTTTATAAAAACGACACAATTTGGAATCAATACAGAAAAGATTCTTTAAGCAGGCAAGAATTAAGAACCTATGAATCGATTGATAGTATAGGCAAAGAGCATAAATTTGATTTTAAGCTAAAATTATTCAAAACCTTGTCTACAGGATATATTCCCTTTCATTTTATTGATATCCAGGTATTAAGCCTTCTGGATTTTAATGTTTATGAAGGTTTTCGGCCTGGCTTTGGTTTACGGACCAACAATAAAATATCGGAGTACTTTTCCGTTGGAGGTTATACAGCTTATGGTTTTAATGATAAACAATGGAAGTTCGGTGCAAGTCTCAATATTAAAATAGCACCACGTCAGGAGGTAAAACTTGGATTTTCATATAAAAATGATGTGGAAGAATCTTCTGGCTATCAGTTTTTTGAGGAGAAAGAAGGTCTTAATTCAACAGAGGCCTATCGCTATTTCTTTATTAACGACATGACCTACAAAACAAGCTACACGGGAAATGTTGAGTTTCGAACCTTAAAACACTGGAAAATTAATCTTTTTGCAAATAGTACTGTCAGAAAAAATACCAGCGATTATTATTTTACTAATGAAAATATTATAAGTGAACCTTTTACATCCTATCACTTTCAGGAAGCAGGCATTCAGTTAAAATTTGCACCAAATGAAAGTAAAGCATATGTGGCAGGTGAATTATTGACCACTAATCCGGTTAGTTCGCCTGTTTTATTTGTCAACTTTATCAAAGGGTTTAAAAATCAGAAGAGCGATTTTGAATATGCCAAACTGGAAGTGAAATTTAATATCAATTTTCTGACTAAAACATTTGGGCGTACTTATATTCAGATGGTTGGAGCAAAAGTTATTGGCAATATGCCTTATTTTATGCTTTACAACGGGCATGGAAGTTATTACGATTTTACTGTTGAAACTGCCAATAGTTTTGCAACCATGCGTATGAATGAATTTCTGTCCGATGAGTTTGTTTCCCTCCATTTCAGGCAGGATTTTGGGAGCCTGATATTTAAAACAAAAAATTTTAAACCTGATATCGTCTTAGCCACAAGTATTGGCTTTGGCCAGCTTCATAAACCGACCCTGCATAATGGTATTGATTTTAAAACCATGGAAAAAGGATTTTATGAATCAGGAGTAATGATAAACAGCATTTATAAACAATTAGGTTTCATGGGTTATGGCTTTGGCGTGTTTTATCGATACAGTTCTTACTCATATTCAAATAATAGTGATAACTTTGCATACAAATTAACGCTTACTTTTAAATTATAGTTTTTAAACATGGATGATCATAAATCGGGTTTTGTAAGCATTGTAGGAAACCCAAATGTTGGTAAATCTACCATTATGAATGCTTTGGTGGGAGAGCGTTTATCTATCATTACTTCTAAATCGCAAACTACCAGGCACCGAATCATGGGCATTGTAAATGGTCTTGATTTTCAAATAGTTTATTCTGATACGCCAGGTGTTTTAAAACCTAATTCAAAATTACATGAATCAATGCTCAGGTTTTCAAAATCAGCCCTTGAAGATGCCGATATCATTCTTTATGTGTCTGATGTCTTTGAAACTATTGATAAAAACAAGGAGTTTATCGAACAGGTAAAAAACACAAAAGTACCTGTGATACTTGTTATTAATAAAATTGATTTGGCCGATCAGGAAAAACTGGAACAACTGGTTGATTCCTGGAAAGAACTTTTACCAGATGCTTTGATAATGCCAACTAGTGCAACTGAAAATTTTAATATCGGTAATTTGTTCGACCGCATTTTTGATTTACTGCCGAAAGGTGCTCCTTATTTTCCTAAAGATCAATTAACTGATAAAAGCGAACGTTTTTTTGTTTCGGAAATTATCCGCGAAAAAATATTAATGAATTATAAAAAAGAAGTGCCTTATGCCACTGAAGTTGAAGTTGAAGAATTCAAGGAGTCTGCAGACATTATACACATCAGGGCAGTGATTTATGTTGAGCGCGATACTCAAAAAGGCATTATCATTGGTCACAAAGGGGAAGCTTTGAAAAAAACCGGAACTATGGCAAGAAAAGATATTGAAGCTTTTCTGGAAAAGAAAGTATTTTTGGGTTTATTTGTTAAGGTTGATAAGGACTGGAAAAATAAACAAGGCTCACTTAAGAAATTTGGTTACCAATAGAATTTACTATGAGAGAGGACGAATATAAGAAATTGGAATCCAGGATATATGGTTTTTCAGTAAACGTGTTTAGTTTTGTTAAAACCTTAATTAATCAGAACCAATCCGATCAGCATACAAAAGGCTTATTGTCTGGCTCAAATCAGCTATATGCTTTATTTCTTGATGTGATTGATAGTCAGGAAGATAGGGTGACTGAAATTTTAAGCAAATGTGTGCAAATTTGCAGCAACTGCAGTACTTTTCTTGAGAATATTAAAGTTGAAAAAAAGCTTTTGAATGAAAAAGTTGACCTCACAATTGAAGCAAATGAGCTGGGGCGACAATTGAATAAATATCTGAAATAATAAGAATTTAATTTATAAAAAATATCAAATGAACAATATTGTTGCAATAGTGGGAAGGCCAAACGTAGGAAAATCAACTTTATTTAATCGTTTAACAGAGAGTAGGGATGCAATTATCCACGAAACAAGTGGTGTTACACGCGATAGAAATTATGGCAAGGCCAACTGGAATGGTTACGACTTTTCAGTTATAGATACAGGGGGATATGTTGTTAATTCTGAAGATATTTTTGAAGAAGAAATACGTAAACAGGCCATGTTGGCAATTGACGAGGCCGAAGTGATTATCTTTATGGTAGATGTATTGAGTGGAATAACCGACTTGGATGATTCTGTAGCTCAGATACTTAGGAAAAGTAAGAAAAAAGTCCTCCTGGTGGTCAATAAGGTAGATAATAATGAAAGGGTTTATGATGCTAGTGTCTTTTATGGGCTTGGTCTTGGCGAAATCTATACCATTTCTTCTGTTAGTGGAAGTGGAACGGGTGATTTATTAGATAAAGTAGTTGAACTTTTTCCGAATGAGCCCGTAGAGGAAGTTGAGTCTGAAATACCTAAAATCACTATTGTTGGACGGCCTAATGTAGGTAAATCTTCTTTAGCAAACTCGCTGATTGGTGAAGATAGAAACATTGTAACACCAATTTCAGGAACCACCAGAGACTCAATAAATACTTACTACAATAAGTATGGTCATGAATTTATCCTGATTGATACAGCTGGTTTAAGGAAGAAAGGCAAAGTTAGTGAAAATGTCGAGTTCTATTCAGTAATGCGTTCTATCCGGGCCATTGAAAATTCAGATGTTTGCCTGCTTCTTCTTGATGCCACTAGAGGCATTGAAACACAGGATGTTAACATCTTTCACCTGATAGAAAAAAATAAAAAAGGAGTGGTTGTTTTGGTGAATAAATGGGATTTGGTTGAAAAGGATACCCATTCAACAAAAAAATTTACTGAAGCTATTAAAGAACGCATTGCACCATTTAATGATGTTCCCATAATTTTCACTTCTGCAACAACCAAACAGCGAATATTTCAGGTACTTGAGGAGGCCATGAAAGTATATAAAAGCAGGCAGCAACGTATCCAAACCTCCAAATTAAACGAATTAATGCTTGAAGCAATAGAAGCTTACCCTCCACCATCAACTAAAGGGAAATTTGTTAAAATTAAATATGTTAGTCAATTGCCAACTATAACTCCTTCATTTGCATTTTATTGCAATTTGCCTCAATATGTAAAAGATCCATATAAAAGGTATCTAGAAAACAGATTACGGGAAAATTTTGATTTTACAGGCGTTCCAATTCAAATTTATATGCGAAAAAAATAAATTTTCAATAAATTTGAAGTTTGAGCGTTTTAGTTAATGAAATAAAGTTAGAATAATGAAAAATCTCATTTTTTTGCTATTTATTGTGGCCGGCTTAGCTACTTTCTATTATGCGTGTGAGGCACCAAAATCATATCCTAATACTCCGGAAGTTAGTTTTAAATCTATTTTAATTGAAGATAGCCTTGACCTCGAAAACCCCGGAAATTCAAAAAAAATGATTAAATTAACTATCAGGGTTGTTGATGGTAATGGTGATATTGGTATTGTGGGTGATAATAATTTTATTTATCCTGGTTTTGAGGATTTAGAAAACCGAAATTTATTTATTACACTTTACGAAAAAATTGATGGGGTATTTGTGGAAACTGAAAATGAACTGGGCTGGAATTATGCTACTCCATACCTTGAACCAGAAGGTCAGGATAAGACATTAAAAGCCGATATTGAGGTTTCTATGGATATCAATTTCGCATTTTACACCTATGACACAATCAAGTATAGTTTTTATATTTATGATCGGGCTAAAAATATTAGCAATATTGGCGAATCGCCAGAAATTCCTGCCGACTCGCTAGGGCTTATTGAATAATTTATTTATAATCAGTTGAAATTCAAATAATTGATTTTAGAATAACTGTATTCCGACAAAAAGAAATCCCTTTTTTAAAAAATTAAAAAGTACTAAGAAGGTGATTTTCTATTAATTTTGGAACCGGGTAATTTTCAATTTCATTTATCGGAACTAAAATAAAATTTCCTGATAAGGTTAAATTCTGATGCTTCTCTTTCAGCATGATGTGGTAAAAATTTACATAAAGTTGCTGATGTGTTAACTTATGTAGGATTGGATCAAAGTTAGTATCAATCAATAATTTTTGCTCGCCAAAAAAACCATTCCATTCAGGTGTTTCACATAAATTTGCCAAGGATATTTTTGAAGCACTTTCAATTAAAGGCAATTCATAAAGCCCTTTCCATATGTCATTGCCATTTCTTTTGTGCAAATAGATTGACTCATTAGTTTCAACTATCAGATAATTGAAATATCTTTTTTTTGAAGTCAACTTATTGCTTTTGATCGGGAATTTGTCTACAACTTTCATTTTAAAAGCCTGGCATTTATGGTTTAAAATGCAGTCAGTACAATTTGGTTTAGGTTTGCATTGCAAGGCACCAAACTCCATAATTGCCTGATTAAAAACCTCAGCTTCCTTATTTTGTAGTAATTCAGATGCGATAGCATAAAATATCTTTTTTCCATTGGTGGTATCAATAGGAGTAGATTCAGCATATAAACGGGAAAATAGTCTGTAGACATTTCCATCCACAAGAGGAACCTTTTCATTATAGGCAAAGGAAGCAATTGCTGCAGCAGTATAATCACCAACGCCCTTTAATTTTTTTAATTCGGGATAGCTGGCTGGAAACACGCCATCCAGTTCATTTTCAATATATTTGGCACTAAAATGTAAATTTCGGGCCCTGCTATAATAACCAAGACCTTGCCATATTTTAAGTACTTCTTCTTCTTTAGCATTTGCCAATGTCTTAACATCAGGGAAATTTTTCAGAAAATTATAATAATAGGATAAGCCCTGGTCAACCCTTGTTTGCTGGAGAATAATTTCAGATATCCAAATTTTATATGGATCTCGTGTTTTTCGCCAAGGTAAATCACGCTTGTTTTTTTGATACCAGGAAATTATCAGGTTTTCAATTGTCATAAAAAAAATTTATTATTTGCCATGAAATATAAGTATTCGTTTGCATTCCATCAAATGACTATTTGATGATTTTGTCGAGTTGGTGAAAACAGAAATAAGTGACCAAATATATTAATCTGTTGTTATTTGATACTATATATTTCATGCAATTGTTGTTGACTGAAAGATTTAAGAAATGATCACTAAACTATTTTGTATTAAATTCTCTAACTTTGTTCATTATAGATTTAAAAATCAATCATTTATGGTTTTTTAAACAAATCCTCAGCTTATTTATGTAAACAGCTGTATATTAAGATTATATAAGGCATTTTT
>JARGGF010000900.1 GCA_029210905.1 Bacteroidales bacterium
TGAAGATTCCATTGAAACTGATGTTGATAACAAAAACCTTGAAGATCAGAGTATTACTGAATTAAAAAAGATGCTTACGGAGGCAATAACCAACGAAAATTACGAGCTGGCCTCACAAATTCGTGATGAGATAAATAAGCGGAAATAAATAAACTTTCACCAAAGATATCCCGGTATATATTGCTTTTTTTGCATGAATTTTTGCACGAATTTTTTGAAGCTTAAATTTTAAGGCTTTTTTTCATATTTCTAAAGTTTTTAAACTAATTTAGCCCCTCTTTTTTAAAAACTTAGAACCCAATTATGAAAAAAATAACCCGCTCTCTGTTCTTATTGATGTTTTTTGCAATAATATTTTGCAGCCAATCCAAAGCTCAAAATCAAATTGACAGCCTTGTTTTATTAACTGGAAAATGGAACCTGATTTTAGTAAACAACGCCGAGAAAAAGAATGTTGATTTTTCATCCTCTGAATTGCAATTACTTAATAATAAAACATTTACTCAAAAAAACATTGAAGATACCGTAGGAGGTATTTGGCAAATAAAAGGAGATAATTTACTCCTTTTTATTAATCCTTCAATAAAAGGCAAAAAAATTGACTCTACCCTGTTTGTATATGGTAAAAATAAAGCCGAGTTGATATATTATGTCGATAGCTCAGAAATAGCCCGCTTATCAGATGATAGTCTATACACTTATAGAGAACCTTTACTGTATAAAATTGAAGAATGTAATTTAGATACTTTAATCATAAGTCAAGCAGGGTTGTCTTATTCATTCAAGAGAGAACGTATACAAAAGCAGGTAGTTTCACTAAATTCATCAGGTTTTAGTATTCACAGCCTTATGCGGGGTGCATTGGGTATGATAGTACTTCTAATTATAGCCTGGCTGTTCAGTACCAATAGAAAAGCCATTCAATGGAAGGTAGTAGGAATTGGGCTGCTAACACAGGTAATTTTAGCGGTAAGTATTTTATATGTTCCTGCTGTTCAGGCTGTATTCGAAGGTGCAGGCAAAATTTTCAACCAAATTCTTCAATTCAGCATGGAAGGTACCAGGTTTCTTTTTAAGTCATTTGGAACCGGAGAAATTGAAAGTCCGTTGATGAATTTTGCAATTACTATTCTTCCAACAATAATTTTCTTTTCAGCGCTTACAAGTGTTTTATTTTATTACGGAATCATTCAAAAAGTGGTATATGGACTTGCCTGGGTAATGACCAAAATTATGAAATTATCAGGGGCTGAAAGCTTATCTGTTGCCGGAAATATCTTTTTAGGCCAAACAGAATCTCCTTTGATGATAAAAGCTTATCTGGAAAAAATGAATAAATCAGAGATTTTACTTGTAATGGCAGGTGGAATGGCCACCCTTGCAGGTGGAGTTTTAGCTGTGTATATCAGTGTTTTAGGTGGCACCGATCCTGTACAACGAGTACTTTTTGCCAAGCACCTTATTGCTGCATCTGTAATGGCTGCTCCCGGAGTGGTTGTTATTTCTAAAATTCTGGTCCCACAGACCGAAAAAATCGATACAGGTGTTAAAATATCGGATGAAAAAATTGGAAAAAATGTATTGGATGCCATCTCAAATGGAACCAGCGAAGGGTTAAAACTTGCAGTAAATGTAGGAGCCATGTTACTGGTTTTTGTAGCTTTTATTGCTTTTATAAATTACATATTCCTGTTAATTGGCAGTTGGACCTCCTTAAATAGCTGGGTGGCAGAATTTTCACATGGCCAGTACAAAGAGCTATCGCTACAATTTATTCTTGGATATGTATTTGCTCCTTTGATGTGGCTTTTGGGCGTTGCAACAGAAGATATAACGCTTGCAGGAAGAGTACTGGGTGAAAAAGTAATTATGACAGAATTTATCGGATACATTAGTTTAAATGACCTGAAAAATGCAGGAGCATTTGCAGAACAAAAATCCATCATTATGGCCACATATATGCTTGCAGGATTTGCAAACTTTGCTTCAATTGGTATTCAAATTGGTGGAATTGGCTCATTAGCCCCAGGGAAAAGGGTGTTGTTATCTCAATATGGAATGCGGGCTTTGCTTGCAGGAACTTTGGCATCTTTAATGTCTGCAACTATTGTTGGTATGATATTGGGATAAGCGGTTAACCTGTCACTATTTAATTTTATTGACTTAATAATTTGATATTTACACTAACTATTATTTTACAGTATTTAAAATAATCATTTTCAAATTTTAGAATAATCAATTATCTTTAGCCTAAATAATGGGCTAAACATGAAAAGAATTGCTTTTTTTATTGCACTAATGGTAGGTTTGAATGCCACGCCGGTAGTTCGAAAACCTGAAGAAGAAGAAAATCAGGCTATTGTGCAGACCGATGATAATTTGAGGAAAAAACGCAATTATACTACTATAATCAGCACATTTACTGATAAATTAGTTTTTTACTTTTATGCGATTACCAAAGAAGGGCGAATGGACCTTATAGACTGGGAAAGAATTTCGAAGATATTTAAGACACAAAGTACTGATAATCAAAATCATGACAGCCTAAGCAAAAATTCCACCTTACTAAATAACCGGAATAATTGGTTACTCTTAAACTATCATTTTGATGGCAATAAAACATCCTGTGAACTGACATTGCTCTCTAAAAAAAAGTAGCACACTGACTTAATTAAATGGAAAAATAACATCTAAGAGTCAGCGTGCCTTAAAATAGGTAATCTATTTAATTTTGTACCTAATTCCTATGTAAAAACTCCGACCA
>JARGGF010000901.1 GCA_029210905.1 Bacteroidales bacterium
TACATTTATTAATAAGAAGCAAATAATAATTACTATATAAACACTTCTATTTCTATAGGTTAGGCTCATTTGTTCATTTATTCAGGTTCTAAAATTACTTCTTAACGAAAATGAAACTTCCGTTTTCATCAGCAAAACCGGAAATTTTTCCAAATGTAGGTCTTTTATTATTATTTTTAAGCACTGCTGATGATACTGTTGTGACAATTTTTTCGATAGGGATGCAGTTATTGCCATTGAAAATCAGTGAATTAGCAAAAGTTTTAGTGAATTCTGAGTCACCATCAGACAGATCGTTTCCTGATGAGGTAAAAACTTGCGATGATTTAAAACGGGTTGATTTTCCGTCGTTGCAGTCCCTGTCAGTAGGAATTGAACGCATGGCCATGTAAAAACCGGGGCCCGATTCGCAGGCATCTGTAACTATCAGTGAGTGTGTTATTTGGTCTGAATATGGTTTCATTGCTGATTTTAGCGATGACAAATTGTAATAACTTTGGACATCATCCGGTTTAGAATCAACAGGTATCCAGAAGCCATTGTCGTTTACAAATTTTCCGTGTCCTGCATACCACAAAAGGATTGAATTTACCCTATTTTCTTTAACCAATTGTTTCAGCTCATTTCTAAAAAACCAATCCATCTGACCTTTAGTGAGATTTCTTTTGTGTACAATTTTATCAATCCTGTATTTAGACAAGGCTTTCACCATTAAATCTACTTCTTTTTTCGGACCTTCTAAATTGGTAAAGTTATTATAATCAGAATTTTCAATAAAAACTACCCAGGTACGGCCCATAGGATTTTCGCTGAGTATCTCAGCATCACTTCTGTCAAGCATATATCTTTTAACAAGATGATTCCCATCTGTATCAAGAACATCAAATGTTATTTCATTAACATTATCAATGTTTACCGTAGAAGTGAATGCAGGATTATCATCCAGGCTATTAAATTGAGCTTCAAAATCGTTAATAAGGATTGATTTTATTTTGTATTTGCTGACAATCCGGCCTTTTAATTCGAGTTCTGAGTTAAGCGCTTTCAGGAATATTTTATTCCCTGCGGGGGAAAGCGGATCGGTGATGACTACCCTGGGAAAACCAGTATCCTTCCTGATCAAAGTATTTCCTACGCTGGTGGTATTATTATAAACGTCAGTTATTTCAAAATTCAATTTATTTTTTTCCAGAATATCAACTACCAGTTCCTGACCGGTTCTAATTGAATCATTGCTGAAATCTAAGATGGTCCCATCAACCTTTATACTTTTTATGTCGCTTTCATCTTTAATTTTTATAACAATTGATGCTTCATCAGGGCCCTCCGGAACTATGATTGATCGATTTGGTGCATTTTTTTGTACAATAAACAATTCAGGAGGGTTCTTTTCACGTTGCAATTCAAAGAGTCTATTGTTAATTTTATCCATAAATTCTTTATCAGCCTTGGTGTCAATCAGAATTTTACTCAATTTTTTATAATCTTTAATAGCAAGTTTCTTTTCATTAAGCATTTCATAGGCCATTCCTCTTTTTTCCAATGCATGTTGGTTATCTTCTTGTAATTCAAGTAATTTACTAAGATCTGCTACTGCATTTTTATATTGCTTGTCTTCCAAAAATAAGCTTCCTCGCTGGTAAAACACCACGCTTTCATTTGGATAATAGTTTATTAATTTTGTAAGATCTTCAATTGCTGATTTTAAATTGTTATTTTGACTGAATATATGGCTTCTTAACAATAGTGCTTTCTTGTTTTTAGCATCAATATTTATCGCATTATTGAGCGACTCCAATGCCTTTTCTTGTTTTTCCTGCCGAAGCTGTACATAGGCAAGCTGACTCCATGTATCTGAATTATTGGCATTTAATTGTATAGATTTACTAAAATCATTTTCAGCATTTAGGTAGTTGGTCAATTCGGATTGTACAAGACCTCTCTGATAAAAATTGTCTGCAGTTGGATTTAGTTCAATGGCCTTATTAATAGGAGCAAGGGCCAATTTGAAGTTTGCAACCGCAAAGTAACATTTCGAAATAATGGACTGTATTTCAGCATTTTCAGGGTTAGTTTCAATGGCAGATTCTAGCAAAGGGATGGCATTATTATATTTTCCTGCCTGGTGATATAGCATCCCGGCTTTAATTAAATACTCACTGTTTTTAGGTTTAAGCTCACTCAGCAATTCAAAATCTGAAGCAGCTTTTTGGTACAGCATTAGTTCATTATAAGCCACAGCCCTTCCTTCAATGGCTTTGATAAATTCAGGACTTAAATCTATAGCCTGGGAATAGAGTTCTACAGCTTTTTCAAAGTTTCCTATTTTACTATAATCTTTTCCTGATTTATATAGTTTTTTAGCATTTTGTGAAAAAACTGAATTTGAAATTAGAAGAGTGGCTGTTATTATAACAATTTGCGCAAATTTAGATTTCATTGGTTTTGTTTTTAATATAAATGGCATAAATAAATAATACGTCAAAAATCAAGCTAAATTATAATTGTATGGTTTAAAATGCGATTATTTATCTGTTTTTTGATGATTTGATTCAGAAAGTAAATAGAATTTATATAATCTGGTGTGAATATCATGTGCCGGATAATAGGTAGAGCATGTAATCCAATTCCACTAAGATATGTAAAATGCATTTGGTTAACTGTAAGTTTTTAGATGATAGTTGAAATTGGTGTATTGGTTATTGGTGTATTGGTGTATTGGTTATTGGTTATTAGTGTATTTGTTATTAGTTATTGGTGTA
>JARGGF010000902.1 GCA_029210905.1 Bacteroidales bacterium
TACTAGTATAGTATATTTTTTACATCCTCTTTTTTGCCAATAATATGTAAGTCTCTTTGTGGAAATGGGATTTGAATATTATTTTCTTTTAAGCGCCGGTTAAGTTCAAATCTAAGATCACTTTTTATAATTTCATTTTCCAGGCTATGTGCAGTCCAGAATGCAAGTTCAAAGTTTAATGAGGAATCGCCAAAATCACGAAAAAATACAAGTGGCTTAGGGTCTTTGAGTATCATTTGATGATCAGCAGCTATATTACTCAGAATAACTTTTACCATTTCAACGTCACTGCCATAGGCTACACCTATCTTGATAAAAAAACGGGTTTTAACGTCATTGTAACTCCAGTTAATTACCGAATCATTAATAAATTTTGAATTTGGGACAATCATTTCAATATTATCCCTTGTCAATATTCTTGAAGTTCTAATACCAATATCAATAACCCTTCCAACAACACCGTCAACCTCAACCACATCATTTATTTTAAGATTGTGCTCGAATAACAGAAAAAATCCTGAAATCATATCGTTAAAGATTTTTTGCATTCCTATACCAACGCCAACCAATAGTGCTGCTGAACCAGCAAGCACAAAAGTCAGGTTAAGACCAATACTTTGCATGGCAATACCAATAGCAATCATCCATACAATATATTTTACCAGCTTAAAAATATTCATGCTGGCAAAATTTTGCGATTCGCTCGATTGGATGTAATTAGTGAATATCGATTTTAAACTGAGGTTGAGTGCCCAAACTATTAAAATTAATATCGTGATAAATAAAATTCGAGATGGAGTTATTAGAATTTTTTCAGTTTTATACAAGGGGGCACCCATATAATTTGCCAGGCTTATACCCATTAATTCAAATATTCCAACAATAGTGCTGATAATAATTAAAAACAGCGCAATATTTGAAACATTTTTTGTAAGAGATTGCCATTTAGGTGACTTGATGTCAACCTGCTTTTTAATTCTTTTAACCAGATAAATTAAACTCGCTGCAAATATTATTATGAGCAATATCGCAATCAGTCCCTTCATGTCAAGGGATATAAAATCATTTTTTATTAATTGAAGTGAAAAGAGTTCTTTCATTTTTTAATAAATTCAAAAACTAATTTTTAAAAGGGTTTAAATCAATTTTGCTAATTACTTTTGTTTTGTCGGTATCAGTGCTATCAGTGGTAATATATTCATTTTCAAGGATTTTACGTAATTCAGCCCCTTGAATATCAGGAAAGAAATTGCCATTTTTAAAATAGGACATTTCACCTGTTTCTTCAGAAACTACTATGGTTAATGCATTTGTTGCTTCAGATATTCCCAGCGCAGAGCGGTGCCTCAATCCATAACTTTGTGGCAGCGATGTATCATCTGATACCGGAAGTATACAACCGGCTGCCATAATTTTTTCACGAACAATGATTACTGCTCCATCATGCAATGGACTGTTTTTAAAAAAAATACTCTCTAATAATACGCTGGAAGTGTCAGCGTTTAATTTTGTACCAGTGCTGGTATAAGTATCGAGCTTACTGCTGCGTGAAATAACAATCAAGGCTCCTGTTTTACTTTTGGACATGTTTATGCAAGCTTTTGCAATACTGTAAACTTTAACCTGGGGTGGAGTTTTTATAAATCTGGAAAAAATATGTTCAAGCGAAAGATTGAAATTAGCAAGATATTCTGAATAAATCAGTAAGAAAAAACGTCGAATCTCTTGCTGAAAAACAATAATTATTGCAAGTACCCCAATTCCAATAAATTGGCCTAAAATGGTACTAAGTAATTGCATATTAATGGCTTTTACAAAAGTCCATATTAGATAAATAATTGCTATAACTGTAAAAATGTTAATGGCCACAGTACCCTTAATAAGCATGTACAACTTATAAAACAGATAAGCAACCAGCACAATATCAACAAGATCAATAAAGCCAAAATCGAGGAAAGACATGTTTATTTATTTTACAACAAACATACTAAAAATTGTGTAATGCTGATAATTATAAAACCAGGCATAAACAGACATCAACTTTGGATAGTTTTTAAAGTTAAATTAATTACTTCGCAAGCGGCTTTAACATCATGCACCCTAAGAATAGAAGCTCCCTTGTTTATACAAATTGTGTTTAGTACACTTGTTCCATTTAATGCTTCCTCCGGGCTTATACCAAGTAATTTGTATATCATTGATTTTCTTGAAAGTCCGACTAGAATTGGTACTTCAAAAATATTTAATTCATGTAAATTGTTCAATATTTGATAATTATGCGCTAACGTTTTTCCAAAACCAAAACCGGGATCTATAATTACATCATGGACACCCAGTTTTTTTAATTCCGCAGTTTTATCCGAAAAATAATTGATAATTTCTTTCATCAAATCCTCGTATTCTGCCTTTAGCTGCATATCTTGCGGCGATCCTTTCATATGCATAATAATGTAAGGTATATTTAATGAAGCAATAGTCTCAAACATTTTTTTGTCCAAATCACCTGAAGATATGTCGTTTATCATGGATACATTATAATCCTCAGCTACTATTTTTGCTATTTCAGATCTAAAAGTATCTACAGAAACTATGATGTCGGGAAAATGTTTAAGGATTAATTCCAGGGTAGGCAGCAACCTTTCTAGTTCTTCTTTTTGGCTTATATGCTTAGCTCCTGGTCTGCTTGAATAAGCACCAACATCAATAATTGATGCTCCATCATTTATCATTGATTTAATATGTGTGGCAATATTTTCCAAACC
>JARGGF010000903.1 GCA_029210905.1 Bacteroidales bacterium
GTTTTCACACGGTCCAAAAAAGATATTTGGGGTTATAACCTACATCAAAAGAGCGCCACTTTTCTTATTATAAAAAACACTTGGCATTTATATTCATATAATTACCTAATTATCTGTATTTTACAAGTTTTAACTTGACAGCAATGGGGCGATGCCCTACGCTGTTGCTTCTGCCCTTTCAGGGCAAAGAATCCAAATAAAATTAAATAAAAATATCCAATTTTTTCCCATCAAATGATACTTTTTACTTTAGCTGTAACAACTTATCCAAATCCTCGAGCACAGGAGGGAAGGGGGCTTTTTTGTACAATCCCACAGCTTCTTTGTCTGCCTTAACTCCATTATTATAAACTTGTACCATTTCGGGATATTTCATTTTCCATGTAGTGCCCGGAGGCAGATTGGTGAGTGTTTGTGCACTAACCTGATACCGTAGAACATATCCATCTTTTGTAAGATCGACCATCAAATTGTAATAGAAATCGGTTTCAATACCTTCTGTAACAAAATGGAACCCAGGCATACCCATGGTACGACGAAGGATTTCTTCGTTTTTGCCCCAGTGGCCTTGCAGCTTGCCGTCAACTGTTCTAAGCACCCAGGTTCCGGCCCTGATACCTGTCCAACCTGCCGATCCTATTCGTTGTATAGGATAAGCCTTTGGATCGGCATTTTTGAAATTGCTGCCAAAACTACCTAATACTACTTTCAGTTCATGCAGATCCCGAAGAAACTGCCAAATAGATGCTACCACCTTCAGACTGTCTGCTGTAGGGATAAGTACCCATTGCACTACACCTTTTGATGCATAGGCATACTTTCCGTCTTCTTTAACAGGGCTCATGTACAAATCCTCAAACGCTGGTTCAAGAATATAACTTTTGTCAGACGAGTAATAATGTTCGCCCAAACCTTTAAGCTGTTTGTACCAGGTTTTTTTCTTGGTTTGAGGCACCTCAACAAAACCTTGTTTCGCAATTTCAGTATAAAAGTCTTCGCGCGAAATGCCTGTTAAATCGCGCATATGCGCTAATGAATTATCGGCCATTTTATTTATTGGTTTTCCGGGTGCATAGCTATAAAATGTTCCTGGGCCCCAGTATTTATTGGTGCGTTCGTATCCCATTTTCTCTGCATTGGACTGCTGCTTAGTCTTATTATTTTTCTGAGCCCAAACCGGAGCGCAGATAAAAAGCAGCACTAAGGAAGTAAGAATTAATCTGTGTTTCATCTGTCTATATTTTATTTGTTTATTTTTTTTAATACAACTAAAAAAACTCCTCGCAATGCCAGGGCGATTGCATTTAAAAGTTCTATCTGAGAAAAAACGGAATAGTATGGTACTTATTAATCAACTACATTACTCAATATTATAAAGATTTTTTATCCGCAGATAACTCAGATGTGCGCAGATTAAATAAATTATCTGCGATAATTTGCGTCATCTGCGGACAATAGCTTTTTATCAAGAATATACTTGTTTTATATCAAAACCATAACGCTCAATAAATTTGTCATATTCTGTACCGAAAGGAACCTTTTTATGATGTTCTTCCTGGTTTGGGCTAAAGCCCAATACACTATTGGCCTTTTTTCACCGGCATAAATGCCGGTGCTAGTTATTTGTTTGACTTTAATATTTAGATATAGGCCTGTTATTCTTCAATGCTTCAATGCTTCATAACTAGCAACGGGCTTTAGCCCGTTGAAAAATAAATCATATCCGTTTTATATCAAAACCCTAACGCTCAATAAATTTGTCATATTCCGTACCGAAGGGAACCTTTTTATGATGTTCTTCCTGGTTTGCAATATAATTCCTTACTACACTTAGTTTATCATCACCAATGCCTATTGCCAAGTACTCATCCTGCCATCCAAATTTCTTCTGGGTCAACTTGTTTTTATTGATCCAGAATGAAGATTCTCCTTTAATCAATTGTGCAATTTCACCGATACTCAGGTCTGCATTCAATGAAACCAGGCAATGGATGTGATCGGTATAACCATTGATAAAATCGATATAAATATTTTTGTTTTTTGCATTTTCCCTGATATGGTTGAAAACATCCATTCGAATATCATTTGTAAGCCATGGTTGCCCTTTATAGGTGGACCAAACGTAATGAACATAGACGCTGATGTGTGACATGATGTGTTTCTTTTTATAATAATAATTTTGAAATACAAATGAACCTATTTTGGGCTAAAGCCCAATGCATTATTGGTCTTTTTTCACCGGCATAAATGCCGGTGCTAGTTATATGTTTGACCTTAATATTTAAATATAGTCCTGTTATTCTTCAATGCTTCATAACTAGCAACGGGCTTTAGCCCGTTGAAAAATGACATATCGTTTATTTGATTTATTGCAGCTATTTTATTTGCCACTGCTGAGCTTTATGAATTTTTTTATCATACTGCTGAAGATTAGTTCCTTTATTTTGGCTTCCACCTGTGGCGTCTACAGCCTTACCGCTTTTTTGGGAAACAATATGATAGAAATCATTGCTATTATTGTCTTTCTCAAATCGCCAATGTGTTTCAGGGCCTCCCATTGGCATTGCAACTAATTGTGCTCCGTTGTTTGTGCCACCACCCTTGATTGCCAACACTTTTTTTGAACTGTTTTGGAATTGTATATAGAAAGAACCATCACCTACAGGAATGAATTTTATCGCGCGATCACCATTTTTTGAGTCTCCGGGACCGTACCTTTTATCTAAATCCCAAAGCTGAACGATGGCGCCTGCCT
>JARGGF010000904.1 GCA_029210905.1 Bacteroidales bacterium
ATTCATCAATCAATGAAGTTAAACTACCTGCCCAAGCACCATCTGACAAAAACTTATCGGGTGCAAAATGTTCTTCGGAGTCAGTTCCATTATGATAATAATCAAACCTCATGGTTTTAGGTTCGAAATATTTATCAAACTGAACATTCCCACTATTCTTAGACTGGCTAAATGTTTTTTCAACTGAAGCCTTTGTCTCCTGGTTTTTATCTTCATTTTCCGAATTGAATGCTGCCAATATCAGACCTAGGCAACAGACAAAAAATAAATTCTTTTTCATTATACAATATTTTAGGTTTACAATTTATTATGATGTCAACAAAGTTAAAACTAATGATTGTTCTTTTTTATGCGATAAATCAATTTTGGGCATTTTCTATAATAGAAAAATGTTTAATCATCTTATTTAGTCACAATCAATAGTGAATAGAAATATTTCGTCAAAAAGTTTGGTTGTTCTGCTGTTTTGAATACTTTTCTGAATATAAACAGATATTATAAGCGAAAGAGAAAAAACATGAATTAGGTTCTGATGTCAGATTTAAAGAAAAAGCACCAATACAAATAAAATAATTATATTGTCAAAAAAATATTATATGAGTTATACAGCAAATAAAGACAGATACGAAGTAATGCAATATAATCGAACCGGGAAAAGTGGCTTATTGTTACCTAAAATTTCTCTTGGATTATGGCACAATTTCGGAGGTGTTGATGTGCATGAAAATTCGCGAAAAATGGTTTGCAGGGCCTTCGATTTGGGGATTACCCATTTTGATTTGGCCAACAATTATGGCCCGCCCCCAGGATCGGCAGAATCAACTTTTGGTAGAATTTTAAAAACAGATCTTAAATCCTACAGGGATGAGTTAATTATCACTTCGAAGGCGGGATATAACATGTGGCCAGGCCCGTATGGCGAATGGGGTTCTAGGAAAAACCTTATTGCTAGTTGTAACCAAAGCCTAAAACGCCTGGGGCTTGATTATGTTGATATTTTTTACAGTCACCGTCCCGATCCGAATACTCCAATGGAGGAAACCATGATGGCACTTGATCAGATAGTACGCTCAGGGAAAGCACTTTATGTAGGGATTTCGAATTACGACCACATACAATCGCAACAAGCATTTGATATTTTAAAGTCTTTAGGAACGCCTTGTTTGGTACATCAACCTTCCTACAGCATGTTCAGAAGGTGGGTAGAAGATGGCTTGCTGGATACACTGGAAAAAAATGGTGTAGGCGCTGTTGCTTTTAGCCCGCTTTTTCAGGGATTGTTAACAGATAAATATCTGGATCACATTCCTGAAGGTTCAAGAGTTTCCAAATCGCATGGTTTTCTAAAAGCTTCAGATATTACACCTGAAAAAATCGAGAAAGTTAAACTGCTTAATAAAATAGCTAAAAAACGGGGACAAAAAATGGCGCAAATGGCTTTGGCATGGGTACTACGAGACAAGAGGATTACTTCAGTTATTATAGGCGCCAGTAAAGTTGCTCATATTGAAGAAGCTGTGGCCATTCAATCAAATCTTCATTTTTCATCCGAAGAATTAAATGAAATAGAATCAATTTTGGCAAATAAATAATTCCGTGAAAAGAATCATAATGAAAAAAACAATTCTCTATCTAACAGCAATCACCCTGTCCATCCTGCTTTTTAGTTTCAGTAATTCTACTCAAGAATTCAAACGCATTCACTATTCACTGAATAATCTTTCATGGAAATTTAAAAAGGGAGAAATTAAAAATGCCCAAAAACCAAATTACAAAGACGAGGATTGGCTATCGGTGACCATTCCTCACGATTTTAACGGTGGTATTGATGGTGTTAATGATGATGTTTTTAAAGGTAGATTTGATTTTGAGTTGGATCCTGATAAAAGAGCAATGTACAAAGGCCCGGCATTTTATCGCACACAATTTAGTGTGGATGAGAAATATTCCGGAAAAAGGATTTTTATTGATTTTGAAGCAGTCTCTTTAGAAGCCACAGTTTGGATAAACGGGAAAGAGCTTGGAAAACACCGTGGAGGATATACTGCTTTTTCATTCGATGTAACCGATTATATTAAGTTTGGAAAGCCAAATTCCCTGGTTGTAAAAGCAGATAATAGCAATAATCCGGCTATAGCGCCCTGGATGGCTGATGAAAAAAAACCTTTCCCTTTCAGTTTTGATTATGCTATTTACGGGGGAATATATCGCGATGTGTGGCTGACCATTTCGGATGAAGTTAAAATAGAGAAGGTTTTTAACACTCCCGTTTGTGGGGGCCAGGCAGCAGCCGTTTTATCCATTGATACCCGGGTTAAAAATTATGCTAAAACTGACAAAACAATAATACTTACTTCATTGGTTTACAACCCTTTAGGCAAAATTGTCGCCACTTTAAAAAGGAAAAAAAATATCCCGGCAGGTCAGACTGTTAGCATTCAGCAAACGGAATCATCACTTGGAGATTTATTTTTCTGGAGTCCGGATCAACCCCAAACTTATCTGGTAAAATCAACCTTAAGCTATGAGGATAAAGAAATAGATCAATTTGAAAGTGTATTTGGCTTCAGGTATTATACACTTGCAAATCATCAACCTTTTATGCTAAATGGAAAAAAAACGTTAATTAAAGGGGTAAACAGGCATCAGGATATGGAAGGTTTTGGATATGCACTATCAAATGAGCAACATACTAAAGATGTTCAACTTATTAAAGATGCAGGGTTTAATTTTGTCAGACATGCCCATTATCCT
>JARGGF010000905.1 GCA_029210905.1 Bacteroidales bacterium
AAATTTTGGATAAATTGATACATTAGTTTCAACTGATTCTAGTGCTTTTTCATCAATACTATCTTTAAAATATTTTGGCAACCAGTCTTCTATCTGGGAAAAAGGCAAGGCCGAAAATACAGACAATAAATATATTAACATAGTTACCATAAAAGGCATTATAAAATAATGCACAATAAAGTGCACATGTCTTATATGATCCAGAAAGCAGGTAAAAGAGAAATAACTTCCGTAAAAAATAATCATTCCAATTGTAAGACCAATAAAGTGCTCATTATAGACATTTTTAAATTCGTTATGTAGTATTTTTACATCGGTAAGATATTTAATTTGAAGAATGCTTGAAATATCCTTCATCGAGGCAGAATTTGCAAGCATAATATTTTCGGACTGGCAATATGGGCAAGCAATAAACTCTGGTACTTTAGTGTTTTTTAGAGGATTGCCACAAACCCTGCAATTTAAATTATTTTGATTCTTCACCGTAGGCGAGAACAAGGAATACAGATAGGCAATATCAATCGCAAAAGCATTTTTTCTGCTTATAAAAACCCAAATAATAGTAAATAACATTGAAGGCAGCACTAAAAGCAAGGCAAAATTATAATCTTCCATCAGGAATTCACCAACAATCTCATCGCTGAAAAAATCATTTGCTTTTGGGAAAAAATTAGCCCAGGCTATAATTATTATTTGAATTGAAAGTAATAATAGTGGGACAGAACTAAGTACTTTAAATGAGCCAGGCTTCATTCGCTTTGAGAAGAAAGAATTTAGCTCATCAAACAATTTTTCGTTTATCTTTCTAATGTCAACGCTCATTTTTATTAATTCAAGCTGCTTTCCACTAAGGGGGATTTTTGTCGAACAATAAGTACATTTAGCTACAAATGAATCACTTAATGCCACATTCCCGCCACAGGAAGGACATTTCAGTACTTCAACTTTTTCAGCCTTTTGAGAAATATTTTGAGAATTTTGGCTAAAATCGCGCACTAACTTCAGGGATTTGTCGCCGTGAAGTACAAGACTGGCCGTATATTTATCCGTATCCCATTCAATTTTAACTTTTTCATCATTACTGTATTTCGGTAAATTATAAAAGATAAGATCGCTTCTGCCAATTTTCCAATACAAATCCTGGTTTTGCATGTGCCTGGTTAAAAAAGAGTAATTGTTTTTTTCAGGATTAATTCCTTTTTTGATATCAACAACGATACCTTCGATTTCTTCTTTCATGGATTTAATTTCAATATTCTCTTTTTCTTATTTTTTATTTATCCAGACTAAATTTCTGATTACCTTTTCCATTTTGTAAATCGAGCCAAACAAAAATAAAACAGATGGTGTTGTACTAAAAAACTTTTTATATCCGTTAGATTACCAATACTTTACGTCTGTAAATTCTGTCCACAAGCCACATAAATATCCAGTAAAAAGGAGTTACTATGGGATAAAGCAATAAAATTAAAAAAGTATAACCATGTCTGCCACTGGCATGTTCGCCAATGACTGAATCAATCAGGCTGAAAAACAACATATAGGAGACTAATGCCACAAAAGGTAATACAATACTACCCAAAATCACTACCCGTGAAAACCGGACATCTTTATTTTTTCGTCTATAATATAAAATCCAGAATAAGTGAAGACTAAAAATTAAGACAGAAAGTATTATGCATAACCATTCCGGACCAAGCGTTATAAAAAATGCAGCAGTTGAAGATAAAGTTGGTTTATATTCAATGGTAAAAATTTCAGCAGGCAGCTTGTCAAATGTCCATGTTGCCATTGATTCGAGTGATCCTGAGGTAGGATTTCCTAAATTTGTAGATATTATTTCATGAATATTTCTGGCATCAATAGTGATATTCAAATTTCCAAATGAACGCCAGTATTTTGCTGGTGAAAGTGCATATCTGAATGTGTAATCATTTACCCAATCAGAAGTGTCAATCCAGCTGCTTGCAGTATATTCAATTTTGATAACATGCTCACCTTCAGAAATATCTGTTTCAAAATATTTCAAATCAGCGAGCTGTATTTGAAAATTAGAACCTGGTGACTCTTCAATCAGAATCTGATCCTGTTTATACTGGATAGTGTCTATAAAAAAGTATTTAAAATCGGCATAAATTTTACCCTCTATATCTTTTTTATCGTATGGAAGCTGCTTTAATTGGATTTCCTGTCCGTCAATAAATACTTTAAAGTTGTTAGCATAGTCTATCGCATAAAATAATAATGGAATTTGAATACCACCGGTTTTGGAGCGTATTCTGTATTCAATTTTATAATTCGCACTTGCAAAGCCCTCATTAAGTTTTATGAAAATATTTTCACTTAAAATATCCACAAACTGACTGGTAAACGGAGTTGCCACCATCGTGCCGGGAATGATTGGCGAAGACATATTTGCCCTGGCTAAGTATATGGTTGTGAGCAAAATAATCAGAATAATTTTTTTCATTATAAGTTTGGTTAAGTATGAAGGACTATTTGCAATTTAACATAAAAAGCTAATTTAAAAGATATTGTTCTAACCACAAAAAGAACAAAAAGTATTTTCAATTGTTTATAAATTAGTTAAGCATTAAAATCTTAGTATACAGTGCTTACAGAAGATATCAGCTCTTTACAACCTATTTAATGGTAGGTTATTAATGAGAAATTATCTAAAATTGCAGTTGTTTAAGTATTTGTAGATATAAAATCATCGGGATTTTATCATATCTGAATTGTATTTTTTG
>JARGGF010000906.1 GCA_029210905.1 Bacteroidales bacterium
AATGACTAAATCTTATGCTAATTACTTCTTTAATAAGGACATAAATTTCCCTGAGTGGATAAGGGCTGCAAATCGTTTTGATTTATATTTATTTATTGAAAATCAGGATTTGGAGATTAAAAAAGGAAATTTACTTTCGCCTGAAAATACAATCAAATTAGAGGAATCTATCAGGCAGGAATTTGATTTCCAGCAAGTTTTTTATTATTCAATAAAATGCCCTTCGGATGATCTGTTCTACAGGGCCATAGAAATTATTGATCGCGAATTTACTTTTAGCTAATATTACCTAAGTTAAGCGGTTGGAGCACGGCGAACGAGCGCTTTACTTATCCGCCAGCAGGCGGACCGAGTTAGAAAATGTTGTGTTCCACCGAATGGGTGAGATGGAACGCTTACATTTACTTAATCGATTGAGCAGAACTTTTCTCATGAGTGTTAACGAATAATCGCTCAAAATGGGTATTAATCCTTTAATTTTTGTGCTTCTTTTATAGTCTTTTGAGATTGTTCTCCTTTTTGTTCTCCTTTTTGTGCTGCTTTTTTAGCGATATCAATTTCTTCATATATTGAGTTGTGGCTTAGAAATTCAGGTACAATTTTTTTCATTTTTTTAACAATAGCAAAATTGTCCTGAGTATGTCCAGCAATAATCAATTCTGATATTTCATTTTCAATTACTGATAAATCATATTTTTTTACCTTCCCTATCATTATTTTTGGATGGTGTGTAGGGAGTGTATTTTCTTTATCATTCAACAATTCTTCGTAAAGTTTTTCTCCAGGCCTAAGGCCGGTAAAGCTGATTTGGATGTCTTTACCAAGCTGTAAACCAGATAGTTGTATCATTTTTTTAGCCAGGTTTACTATCTTTACAGATTTACCCATATCAAAAATAAATATTTCGCCTCCTTTTCCCATGGCTCCTGCCTCTAAAACCAATTGGCATGCTTCAGGAATTGTCATAAAATACCTCGTAATCTCCGGATGGGTTACTGTTACCGGCCCACCTTTTTGTATCTGTTGTCTGAAACGGTTAATTACAGAACCATTTGAGCCTAAAACATTGCCAAAACGTGTAGTAATAAATTTTGTTTTTCCAAGTCCATTCAGACTTTGGGTATATATTTCGGCAATTCGTTTGGATGCACCCATAACATTAGTAGGGTTTACTGCTTTATCGGTGGAAACCATCACGAATTTATTTACTCCATATTCCAGGGAAAGGTCTGCTACTGACTTAGTTCCATATACATTTGTCCTGACAGCTTCTGCAGGATTGTTTTCCATCATGGGGACATGCTTATAGGCGCCTGCATGGAAAACAACTGAAGGTTTGAAATGTGAAAAAACTTTCTTTAACCTTAATTGATTGGTTAAATCTCCAATAACTATTTCAAAATTGCTGAAATTGTATTTTTCGTTAAGCTCCAGTTCAAGGTCATATAATGGTGATTCAGCCTGATCGAATATGATAATTTTTTTCGGTTGGAAACGCAACAATTGCTTTACAATTTCACTGCCAATAGAACCCGCTGCACCGGTAACAAGGATTACCTTGTTTAAGGTATATTTCCTTATTTCATTGATATCCAGCTGAATAGGAGGTCTTTCCAGTAGGTCTTCAATTCTGACTTCTCGAATCTGGTTAACACTTAGTTCTCCGTTGATCCAACTGTTTACATCGGGCAAACTTAGAATTTTTACGTTATATTGAAGACAGATATCAATAACTTCAGTTTTAAGCTCCGAAGGAATATTTTTTTCAGCAATTATAAGTGCATTAATATTGTACTTTTCAATTAAAGGGATTAATTCTTCAGTTCCATAAACACTTAAACCGTCTATTTTTTTACCTTTATGTACATTTGTATTATCAATAAATGCTGCTATTTTATAGCTTGATTCTGCATCTTTTGAAAGTGTTCTTTTCGTAATCAGTGCCAATTCACTAATACCAAAAATCAGAGCATTTTGCTTTTCTTTTTTGCTTATGGTATAGTCAAGATACATAGCCTTAACAAAAAACCTTGAACCTGTCATTAGAAAAACATTCATCAGAAAATCAATACCAATAACTGAAACCGGAATAAAAAACTGATCCTTAGTTTCATAGGTTACAATATTGATGATCCCTAAAATAGCACTTCCAACAATTAATACAAAAAATATACGACCAGCATCTTTCGTACTTGTATATCTAACCAAACCTGCATATGTTCTGCTAATTAAAAAACTAAGCAGCCGGATGGAAAGCACAACCGGCACTACCAGATAAAATGATTGGAAGTTAGTAGGTTCGGTATATTCAGGAAGAATTCTAAAATTAAATCTAAGCAGATAAGCAGCCATTATGGATACTAAACTTATCATTAAATCTATGATTAGAATCAGCCATCTTGGCGTGTGATTTCTAATTGAGAAAATGTTCAACATCTATTTTGGTTTTAGTTTTAACTATAATATCTGGTTTTAAGTTTATATTTCTAAGTAAATTTACTAAAAGTTCTGTTATTAAAACTATGTTACTTACAATATTAATAAACTGTAATTTTATCTTTTAATTATGTTATAACACCAAAAAAAGTTAATAGTTTAATAGAGAAAATCATTGTATGGGAATCTGGTAATGTGTATTTCCTTAATATATTCGTAAAGGCGTTCTCTTAAATCTTCAATATTTTTTCTTTCTTTTGCTGAGATGTAAAAACTTTGCGAATTTTTGGTACTCCATATATTTTT
>JARGGF010000907.1 GCA_029210905.1 Bacteroidales bacterium
AAGGGAATATAAATGAATCTCGATTTTAAGTACATAATAAAAAATGCAAGCAATAAACAAGTTAGAAATCAGGCTAATCAATATTAAGAAAAGGTATTTAAGCTGACGGCTCATTAAAAAAACAAAAAGGAGCAGCACTACAAGTGAAAATATAGCGCGGAGGCCAAGTTTTTGAAGTTCGTTGTTTAAATCTTCAGAAGCATCAAAAGCCAAAATAACTGAAAACCCATCCGGAAGGCCTCTTTTTAATTCATCCATTTTGCTTTTTGCATCAGCAGCCAGGCTGAGGGTATTGATATTTTTTTCCGGATAAACTACTATGCTAATGGTGTTTAGTCCATTTATTCGAAAGTAGGAATAAGGTTGCTTTTCTTTGCACCTTGCTACAGCAATATCACCTAAAAATACTATACGTCCATCTATCTTCTTTATTGGTATTTCCGACCAATTAACTTCATCAGGAATATTATTTTCCATGACAACCTGTATCATTTCAGTATTTTCATGTTCAGTCAATTTAGCTCTGCCAACAATTTTTGTGGAAAGGAAACTATTGATGGCCTTAGAAATTTCATTAACTTCTATGCCAAATGAATTTATAGATTCAACATTGTACGTAATTTCCCACTGGTTGGGCATAGCACCATAAACATAAATATTATTAATACCTTTTACCAAAGATAGTTTTGGAACAATATTTTTATTGGCAAATTTTTGAATATAATAAGGGCTTGCAGAAGCATTTAGATTATAGGACAAAAGTGGCGGTGTTTCGTTAGAATTGTCTGATTTCGATATGCTTGGGTAACTTACTTGTTCAGGTAAATCAGGATAGGCTAAACGGATTAGTGTGGCCAGTTCAAAGCGTGCGGCATCCAAATCAACTTCTTTTTTGAATTCCAGGTTAATGACACCATCACCCATTGATGATACTGAACTGATGTTTTCAACCCCTTTCATAGCGCTAAAAAGGCCTTCTAGTTTACTGGTAACCTCTTGCTCAATGAGCTTGGCTGATGCATTATACCAGCTATAAGAAACATTTAAAGTTGGCAAACTACGGCTTGGTTTAAGCTGTAAGTTGATCAAAGGGACAAGCGTTGCTCCAATTATTGTAAGGGCAATGAATGAGGCTATTATGGAGAAGGAGTTTTTCAAATTTTAGAATTGTTTTATTGTTACATTGTTTTATTGTTGCATTGTTTTTTCGTGATTCATTTTAATAATTCAACCATTCAACCATTCAGCAATTTAGCCATTTAACAACTTAGCCATTTAACAACTTAGCCATGTAATAATTTATTCTGTTTCAATCAATTTTTCAAAATCCTCAGCTAAATCTTTCCCTGTTTTCAGGTTATATAATGTAAGTCCCTGTAATTCATAATAATATTTCCAATAGGTAAAGATGCTATTAATATACATTTCACGTGAGGACTGCCTTGCTTTCATGGCATTGTTCATTTTTAGGATATCTGCTTTACCCAGCATAAATCGGATTTTAGTCATATTGAACGACATATCTGCAATTTTATCAGCTTTGCGAGAACTCTCAACTATTCGGGGCTGGAGGTTAAAGTCCAATACTTTTAAAACT
Source organism: Bacteroidales bacterium (assembly GCA_029210905.1). Taxonomy (GTDB): domain Bacteria; phylum Bacteroidota; class Bacteroidia; order Bacteroidales; family NBLH01; genus NBLH01. Next base: position 1,598 of record JARGGF010000907.1, read on the forward strand.
ACTGCCTGCTCAAAATCGCTTAATGTTTGCTTTGTTTCAATATAAGTTACCTCCTGGTTTTTTCGGGCCATTTGTTTCTTACCTTTTCTTTCGCCCCAATCCAGAATTGGTATTTGTAACCCAAACACCACAACTTGTTGGTCTAGTGGGTTTTGATACGCTTGCGGCAGTTTATCAGAATATTGGTTGAGCCCAAAACTGGCTGTTAAGTTGGCATTAAACCTGCTTTCTTTAACTGCTTTATCCAGGAGCTTATCTACTTCTAGTTTTTTTTGTTCCAAATCAAGAATTGCAGGGTTGTTATTCTTTGCAAGTTCTACTGCCTGTTCTGCTTTTATCTCAACATTATCTGAAATTTCGGGGATATTGGTTTTAATGATAACCTGAGCGTCAAATCCAAGGAAAGAATTAAGATTAAACATGGCCTTTTCTTCATCTTGTTCAGCCTTAACTATTTCGATTTCGGCATTGAATTTATTTAATTCCAAATCAAGTAATTCTTCACGATCAATGGCCAAAATCTCTATTTTTTTACTTCCTATTTTGAACAAAGTATCAGAAGTTGCGTAATTACTGTAGGCAATTTCTTTTCTATTACCAGCCAATAGCAAATCAAAATATAACTGAACTGCTTTTAATTTTGTTTGCTGTTGGCTTTGAAGATATGCTTTTTTTGCTATATCAAATTTTATTGGCGAAATTCTTTTTTCCCATTTCAGTTGATTGAAGCCAAATATTGGCTGACTTACACCAATTCTTAGCCAGGTTGCACTAAACGTAGTTATATCAGAATCACCATAGTTGACTAACCTCGATAAATCTGTATCAACATAAACTTGTCCCCCCAGTCCAGGAATGCTTTGTGTAACTGAAAGCCTGGCATAGTTTTCCATCGTTTTTTGCTCGCGAAAAATGTCAATGTTTTGCTCAAAATCATATCTTTTGGTCATCATTCTGCGAAACTCAACTGGGGTCAGGTTTAAGTCAAGCGATGGCAACTGGCTGGCTAGAAAAGATTTATGTTCCCAATAGCTAGCCAGGTACATATTTTTAGCACGGAAAGTTTCAAGTGAATTTTGAGAAGCCATGTCAAGCACTTGGCTTAGGGAAAAACTTGTGGTGTCCTGGGCTTTACCCAGTTGTAT
>JARGGF010000908.1 GCA_029210905.1 Bacteroidales bacterium
CTTTTTGCTTTTACAAATGTAGCTCCTGTCCAAACTAGAAATTTAGTGTCAGGGAATTTGTGCATTTTCCCTTTTAATGCATTGTACTGAAGTTTGTAATTTTCCAAACGCTTTTCTTCAGAATTTATGTCCGGATTCCCGGTATCTTCCAAGATACCACTCACAGGATAACAATGCTTCCATATAATAACACCATACTCTTTAGTAAGTATTTCAAGTGTAGGTTCTTCTTTATATGGATTAACTCCAGCATTTTTCACCCAAATATTATAATAATCATAAGGATAATTTCTCCAACCATAAGGCTCTTTCTTTGGAAATAACTGATCATCAACTATATAACTTGTATTATTTTCTTTGTTATATTTCTTCAACCATTTCTGCACATCTCCATTTTTGAATATCTTGTACAGATATTTAGAAGTTTCACCTCTTAAAATATTTTTCCCTGTGCTATGATGCAAGAAAATAGCTTTGTTTTCAATTGAAATATCTTCTGTATTTTGGTTACTACATGAGAAAATAAAAAAGAATAAAGTAAATAATATCAGTTTGTTTTGCATAATAGCATAATTTGATAATCAATTCAAAGAAACAAATTTACTATCTTCAAATTGCGAATTTTGACAAAACCTACTTTTTTTTTGACTTGAATAATCAACACTTTTTAGAATACCTGTTCAAAAGATTTGTGGCCATAAAAAAAGGCTCCAGACCAATTAACAAGATACAATAATTTTCATAGTTTAAATACAGATTTAACAGGCCTAATTCGATTATCCTTCCTTTAAAATGTAACTTCGAATAAGCATTGAGACAATTATCTTTGTTTTATCTCTTTCAAGAATCAGGCTAAATTCGCAATTTTGATCATTGGTAACCAGGTTTGAACATTTCCACCATGTTTTTCCATATATTTTTATTGATTTCATGGTTTTAAAATCTGTTACTTCAATATAATCGTTTTGCTCACCCAAAACCTGATAAAATCTTCCAACAAATTTTTTCGTTAAATATTGTTGATGTTTGATAACAATAAAGGGGAAATACCTGTCTTTATCAAAAGCAAAATATTCGTAGTAAGCGGTATCTTTGAGTGTTAAATTATATAATTTCAAATAATAAATGTGGTTAAATTCATTATTACCATCAAGCTGGTTTGCTGAAGGGTGATGAATGACATCTAAAACTTCAAACCTATTATTCACAATCTTATGATAATCAGTACCAATGCCTTTTTTTGAAGGATGGTAGGATTTAGGAAAAATTGGCCCATATTTATCTCTCCTGATTTTATAATCGACAGTAAAACCCAGCACAAAACTTGAATCGTTACTTTCGTGCCTGCTATCACAGTTAAACCTCATAGTTTCACCTTTGTATAAATACACCTGTTTTCTAAGATAGTTGAGCTTCCCGTCATATGCCGGGCTAACTGCTATAGATTTCTCTTTATTTAAAGAAGCCAGGTAATTCTGCGACAAAATTAAATGAACTTCCAGAAGTGTTAATAAAATGAATAAATAAATTTTCATGGTCTCAGATATTTAATACAAGCAAAAGTAACTGCATTCTATTCTGCCCAATTACATGAATTCAATAATTAACACTAATTTTATAAGGTATAAAGATGTTTAACTCTCCAAAAGAAAAACAGAGATTTTTTATATTGATTTACAATCGGTTACAATCAAACAGGAATTCTTATTCGCATAATATTTCATTACCAGGTAAATTTTAGGTTAACCAGGTAAATTCTCAAGGAAAAAATTTGCAGGATTGAAAAGGATATTTTAACAGTTTTGGCAAAAAAATCTATTTATAAATTTGATTTTACTCCAACCACTGAACTAAATAATCAGTAGTTGTATCACCTTTGCCCATTGATTTTAGCAATTCAACCCTGGGAGAATTAAATTTTGAAAACGCAATAGTGTTTTTTATCCAGCCTAATACCCTGTAGTCAACAACAATATCCGGAGTAGGAAAATCAATAATTGATAAGACTGCCATCAACTTGGAACGCTTGGTAATATCCATAACACAAGGCCTGTAGTAACCAGACATAATGGTAGATGCCCTGTTAATAATAAATGAAGGAGAACTCACCATTACCAGCATTTTGTAAATGCCTTTTATTGCCTGAGCAGAACTGAATACACCCAATTCAAATGCCCCTTTTTGAATATCTTTATAGAAGAGTTCTCCTATGGCTCTTGTGGGAAGAATCAGGGCATAATCTATTGGATACCAGTTTGTTAAACTTATCCGGTTTTCCATAATAGCTCGCGACTCTTGTGGCAATGACTCTAACCATATATTATACTCATTTGGAAATTTCGACCTAACAAACTCAGGAATTGTTTTAATCGCAGTACCTTTTACCTCCATAATAATTATTTATTTGTTTAAGCCATTACCAAAAAAAATAAAAATAGGCATTATTAACTAGTTGAACAACAAATGTTTTTTAACATTTTTATTTAAAAGGTCATTTTTTCATATCCAATATCGTCCAATAAAAGATAATCGAGCATTAATTCAATTTCAAAAGCATGGATTCCATGTTTAACAAGGAAATCTTTGTCATCCAGAAAATCTTTCTTTATTGTTTCCCCCTTTTTTCGGGCTATTTCAATGCTTTGCTTATAGGCAGAAGTTGCCGAAACAATATCTCCTTTACACCAAAAGGTATGCCCAAGGTTGATATAATCGTAAAAATCTGCTTCTTTTTTTTCAAT
>JARGGF010000909.1 GCA_029210905.1 Bacteroidales bacterium
TTTTGAATGCTTCCCATTGGGTTAACCTGTTTTTATCGGTTATGTAATTGTTTTGGAAAAGGCTGTGGTTATCTGAACAGATTGTTTTTCGGGTTGTAAATGTTGTAATGATGGCGTCTTCAAGTTCTTTTTTATTGATTTGGTTATTTGTAAGGATGACATAGATATCATAAAAATCTTTCATCCTGCTGTTTACTTCTGAAAGTTGAATCATGGCTTCAAATTTTTCAGCAATGGCAGAATAAATTGAGTAAACCTGAATAATAGGCTGTTCCATTTCTAAAATGACAGGGTATTTAACCACTAAGGGTTCCGGATAGACCTTGTCGCCAAAACCAATATCAATTTGAAGCCGTTGTTTAATGGTATCCAAATGCCCAACAGTAGTAATCCTTACGCCATTATAGTTCGCCTGTTTTATTATCTCTTCTACTTCAAGGTTTTGATAATCAAAAGTTACAGCATCATTCCCTGGGTTTATTCTGCAAATCTGTGAGAAAATGTGTTTGATGTAATTTTGGTCATTTTAGGTATTGATGGCAAGGAAGTCTATATAAATTGTAGGGTGGCTCTTTTTTTCATCCAACATATAAAGCAACACTCCTCCTTTTAAGCAGAAGTTCTTGTTAAATTCAGATATTGATAACCTGTAAAGTAGCCTTTCCTGAAAATACCTGATTATCATTAACTGAAAGCTGATATTTCCTTTTTTTGAAATATGTAGCAGTTTTGCCCTGACTGATTTTGCTGATATTTCTTTCACAATAGTATTTCCAGATAGTTTTTTAAAATTTTTTCTACTTTAAGTTTCCGTGAAAAGCCAATAAGGCGTTCAAGGTTTTTGTCTTTTCGTTTTAGATATCCTTTTAAAACTTCATTAAGAATATCGGTCCCTATTTTGTTCCTGAATTTTACTGCATCACAAACGGATTTTTCCAATGCATAGATATGAAAAGAAGTTCCATCTTCAGTTTGTGTATCAATACCTATATTAAGCATCTTTTCTTCCCAATAATAGAGTTTAATTGGTGGATATTCCGGCAACTTTATTTTCGATTTTTTCTCAATAGCTATATGGAATTCATGGGGCATGTAGGTAGTGAGTTCATAGAAGGCCCATGCTGAATACAGGCAGAATATCCCATTCGGGATCAATTTTGTTATTTGATGGTAACTATTCAGATTATAATCAATCAATTTAAATAAGCCGGGTTTTAACCTTTCTACTTCATTAGTTGCAATAAGCTTACCGAGGTGATATTTATTTATCCCCACATCAGCAAGATTTTGCAATGTTAGAAGTCCATTGTTTTTCCTGAACAGCGTGATTATTGTTTCCTTCTTATCCAATATTAGCTAAAAATACGGCTTTTGTTATTAAAGACCGTAAATTTAGTTAAATATTTTTAAATAAAAAAGCTAGATAATGAAGCCCGCAATGAAAACCGACATGCACAACACGCGCCAAACGAAGGAAACGAATGGAGATGAAATATGACTCCCTGCTACCATAATACTTATATAATGACCTATTATACTGACACTTGGCCAATAACCTGAAGTATGCTCTTGTTTGATCCATGACATAAATTTTAAGTGAAACATAAAAACAATTAATATGCTTCATTCAACAGGTGGTAGGGAGCAATAAGTGCAAAAGGCAGGCTCAGGGGCCAAATTAACGGAGGGTGAGGTTGAGATTGAGGTTGAGATTGAGGACGATGTTGAGAAAGTAAATCTGGCTAATTAAAGTAGAGAACGTTTATGCCGTAGTCTTTTGCCTCGTTTGCTTCCGAGTCTATCTTTGCGGATTGGTTGTTTCCAATTTATCAACAGCCTTAATTTCATATAGTTAATCTTATACTAAAATCTCTTCCAAGAAATCTTTCCAGATAATAAATCCTTTTCGGTCATCTGAATAGTCATGTAAAATGCGGGTAAAGTTTTGTGGCTGACTTTCTAAAAATGCTTGTCTGCCATTGTTTCTTATCAGATTGATGTTGAGGTCTATTTCTGATAATTTGGTTTTTAATACTGCTATATTTTTATCTAAATGCCAAATATAAGTGGCTTCTTCTGTGTCAAGTGTTTCCATGATAATGTGAAATTGTTCTGCCCCTGGTAAAAGAAAAACAAATGAAAATGGACTTAATACAAATCTGATTTTTAGAATATCGTTTGCATGATTATTTGCTAAATACCTAATATGCCTGTAGTGCCGGAGGTTTTGATTTTTCAGGACATTTTCAAGAAATTCTTCTTCTGAATCGAATAGATTGTTATTGTTTTCTCCTGCTTGCAATTGATTTAAATCAAGCAGGTTATTTTCAAATCGATTATTTTGAGTCTTACCAAAATAAGTTTTTGTTGCAAACTTAAATTTTACAATTTCTATGATTTCCCTGTTAAACTTTTCTAAATCACTTGAATGTGCTATTTGTGAAATCAGGTTATCGTTTAAAAATTCGGCGAATAAATTAATATTCACTTTTCGAAGGTTGAGTTGCTTTGAGAAATATGGTTTTAAAACTTCAAATTCTGGTCTAATATCATCATTCTCAATTTCAAATTCAAGCTCTTTGTTTACTTCTTTTACTAAATAACGAAAGGCAAATGAACCATATCTGAATTCTAATTGCTCAAATGGTAACTGTATTTGTTGTTCAAAAATGTAATTCTTTTCTGTCGATACAACTTCATCTTTAGGTTCATCAAATAAAGACATTTGTCTTTCCAATT
>JARGGF010000090.1 GCA_029210905.1 Bacteroidales bacterium
AGCAAAAATAGCAGCAAAGACAATCATACAAGGGGTTACATGGATTTTTTAAGGGGCTTCAAAAAGGAAGTTCCGTTCTAAAATAGAAGAACTGGTTGATTTGGATTATCAAAGGCTTGATACAAATGCAAAAAATTTCATGGATGCGGTTAAGGTATTGGCCCGTAATATTTTTTATCTGTCTTTTGAAACCTTTAAAGAAAAATACAATAATTACCGCGACGACCATCTGCTATTCAGGCATTTAACAAGAGCCGACGGGATTATTGAAAACAAACCAGGTGTTACAGAAATAAGTCTTACCCCCAAAATGGAATATCAACCCAAATTGAAAAAAATAATCGCACAGGTGCTAAATGAAATTAATGAAATGGATCCAAAAATGCCAGATGGGTCGAAAAGGAAAATTAAACTATTTTTAGATACTTAAATTGCGATTTTAAAATTAAAAAATTACGAAAATACTGAGCTCTGAAATACTAATGGAAGAAGAAGGTAGTTTCTATAGAAAAATTTTAATTATTATTTAAAAAGCCCGGGTAATATCCGGGCTTTTTCTCTTGCCGTTTTTAGCCAAATTAATCATGTGCTAACAACAAATGTTTTAATCTGCCTAAAAAAAAGATACTAAAAGTTTGTGAATAATCCACATTATTTTATTGCTATAACCTTTCTGAATCAATTAAATTCTAGGACAATTACGGGAGCTAAAGTATTGTTTTCTATATGTTTTTTGAATTCTGCAAAAAGCTTGGTAACATTTATACCCAGGTAGGTTTCATGTTGATTTTCTAACTTAGGTAAGAATTTTTCAGATAATCTTCTGACTCCTGTCAAATTTCCCTGCTCCTTTTTAAGCAAAGCAACCGAAAGCTGAATGAGCCCCTGTAAAAATTGACCTTCAGTGGAATCTTTTCCTTGCTTAATCCATAATTTTTCTAAAACCTCATGCACCTCCCAATAATATCCAGCATTAAAAAGGTCGATAGCGTATAAAAAATGAATAGACCTTTGCCATGTTTTGTCAGAAAATTCATTGCCAGTTTCTTGAATTTCAGGGATATGCTCCTTACCAATCATTTTTGATGGGTGAATTCCCCGGCCAGGAATGTACCTGAACCAAGGAAAATCATATTTTGTATAACGGTGAATCTTTGATGGTTCAGGAGTTTGCATATTCATTCAAAATTTATGGACATAATCTTGTTTATACAAAACATTAAAAATGCAATCATCCCATTATCAGTTAATTAAACAGATTGATTACACAAATTAAACCATCTTTATAAGTTTTATCAATGAAAAGGTACACCTACTTTTTTAAACCACCCAACAAACCTGCAAAAAGCGTAAATGCATTTTCAACTACTTTTTGGTTTTCTATCGGAATTTTCAGATAAGTCTTACCATCAGTTTCATCTTTTTGTACAATTTCAGAAATAAGCTTTTGAGTGGCTTCAGGGCTTGCAAGCGTTTCGCTTAAGCGACCAAAAAAGGACATCCCTATTTGCACCAACTCAGCCGGTGAACCTTGTTCCGGCTGTTTTTCATTACTTGAGGCAGTCTTTTTCTCAGCATAAGGAACATCATCATCTCCCTCAATAACAGGTGATTGAACCTTTTCTACCTCATTAATGCTTTCCTTTTCTACTTTAGGTTCTATAGTTACAACCTCCCGTTCATTTTCTTCCCTTTCCTCAGCACTTTGAGGCATTGCATCTGGTGCAGGAGTCTGTTCAATCATGTTTTCTACCGTATTCATCAGCACTTTGAATTTGCTGTCTTCCATAAATACGGTGTTGTCGCCCTGATCTAAAATACCTTCCGCAAGGCCTTTTTTAAAACTAATTACACCAAGCATTTTATGCTCAATAGTACCTGTAGAAACCATGTTGATGATGGAAACATTTTTTTGTTGTCCCATACGGTACACTCGTGCAATGCGTTGCTCCAGAACCGCCGGATTCCAAGGTATATCTAAGTTTATAAGTATAGATGCGGCCTGCAAGTTTAGCCCCACCCCACCTGCATCCGTTGAAAGAAATACCTTGCACTCCGGATCATTGTTAAACTCATCGAAAAGTTTTCCACGTTTATTACTTGGTATTCCTCCATGGAGATATTGATATTTTACATTCAATTGTTCAAGTTCCATAGCTACAAGCCTGGTCATCCGCTCCCACTGACTAAAAATAACCACTTTTTCATTGTCTTCAGAGAACACTTCATCAAGGATACTCATCAATTCAGCAATTTTAGTATCACAACGGGTTTTCTGATCCAGAATATAGGTGCTGTCGCAGACCATTCTCATCATATTCAGGAAAATCATCAAGGATTGGCGATCTTTCTCGTTTAAGAACCCCTGGCGTCGCCATTTATGCACCAAACGTGAAACACTTTCCTGATATTCATTGTGAATGGAATTTTGTTCTTCGGTCATAGGAACAAACAATATTTTATCCATGCGCTCAGGCAATTGTAATAAAACATCTTTTTTTCGTCGACGGATCATGGTTTGAGCAAGCTGTTCACCAATTTGGTTCAAATTCTGATATCCTTTTACCTTTCCTAATTCATCTGTAATTCTATAATCGCTTAAATATTTCCAATAAGGACCTAATACAAAGGGATCTACAAACTGAACAATAGAATAAAGCTCTTCAAGTTTATTCTCAAGGGGTGTGCCGGTGAGTACAAAAGTATAAGGTGATTCTAGTTTTTTTATATTTCTTGAAATCCTTGTTTTAAAATTTTTTATTCGCTGGGCTTCATCTAAAATAAACAGATCTGGCTGAAGATCATTAATTGCTTCAATATCATTAATTGCAGTATTGTAAGAAATTATCTTGTAAAAGGAATCATTCTGGTATTGCTCCAATCTTTTGTGATATGCCCCTTCAATGACCCAGGCATCCTGCCATGCAAATTTTTTAATCTCTGTTTTCCACTGATACTTTAGTGATGTTGGGCAAATTATGAATACTGATGATATTCCCGTTTCTTTACGCAAAAGCTCAGCAGCCCCAATTGCCTGAATTGTTTTTCCCAATCCCATATCGTCGGCAATAATGCACCGCCCTTTAGAAGCGGCAAAGCAAATCCCCTCTTTTTGATAAGGAAAAAGTTTGGCATTAATTAGTGGGTCAAATGCACCATTATCAATATGTTGCTTATATTTAACCTCTACCATATTGCTTCTGCGAATGCTTTCGCGATATTCAAGAACATAAGCCATGGCGTCAGGGTAACAACGAAAGTTGTCGTTTATCGCCAGCCCCTCAGCAACAATTGTATTGAAGTTAAGAAATTCATATTCCTTCAGGACATTTTCATCATCGAAATATTTTTGGGCAAGGGCCTGATATTCCATACCATTTTCTGTTCCTATCCGGATGCTCACCTTTCTGCCTTTCCGATAATCAAGAAACACTGACGTGTACGCTTGCTGATAAGGTTTATCTAACAAATGTGAAAGTTCCAGAATATTTTTGATATAATGGAAAACTGACTCAATATGTTTGCAGGTGCCCAACCCGTTGGTTTTAAAATCATTACACTCGCAAAAATTGGCACTGTTGTCCTTGCTTCGCAATGCTACTTTATAACTCTGTTTTGTTTGCGGGTTATAAACGCTATAGTCTGAATATACAGAATGTTTTCCTTGTTTTTCAATTTGGAAGGTATGCTTTTCAGCAAATTGCTTGCGCAATGCGAATTGCCACTCTGCAGTAGTAAGGTCGTCAGGTTTTCGGTGATAGGAAATTTTTTTGTAGCGCTGGTCAATTTTTTCGAAGTTCATGGCGTTTTTGATTTCAAAATTACCATGTGCCAAAATGATTTACAAAAAAAGTTGTTGGGTATTTATGAACATATCATAAAGCATCTGTTTTTTACGCTGCCTTTTTCTACTCTTCGTCATTCTTTTGTTTTTTAGGAAAAAGAACTTTGTAAAACAGGTATACTGTAATAGTAATCACTGTGCCCCAAACCAAAATAATAGTTATTAATGCAGATGTATTCATAGTTAAAGCAGATTTAGTGATTTTCGACGTTTATATGCAAAATAAACCATAATAGTGATAAGAATGAATAGGCTGAGTAACAGCAACCTTGTCATATCTTTGTAAAATACATTATTTATAATATTTCCGCTAAAAACAGGTGTCCCGATTTCTATTTTGTCACCTTGTGAAACCAGTATTGAATATTTTGGTTTAACAAGGTACATTTTTGAAGTACCGTCATCAGCTTCAACATTTAAATAATTGCGTGAATTATCTTTTACTACTCCTAGTACCGTTCCTTCCATATCTGAATAAAACTCATCAGCAAAATAATCTTTATTTGGTCCAATCCCTTTATGCATAATTTGTCCTAAAATGCTCTCATTGTGAAGTTTCCAACCTGTCAACCGGAGCTTCAACCAATCGTCGTTAACGGGTCTGAAAAAAGAAGCCAGAAATACTACAATCAATAAAACCGGTGTTACATATTTTAAAATCGGTTTTAATATTTTAGGTAAACGGATATCCGCACTTTCATTTATTTCCTTCCATCCTTTATCCACTCCGAAGACCCATGCAAAAAGAATGGCTTCGAACATTGCAAAAACGAACAGGGCTACTGTTCCTCCCCAGTAATCATATTCATCAAAAACACCTTCCTGGAAAAAAATGACAGTAGGCAGGCCCAGAACAAGTATTGACAGACCGAATCCAATAGCGGCTTTTTTCTGGCTCCATGAATATTCATCTTTAAAAAAGCTTACCACGGGCGTTCCCATAGCAAGAGAGGATGTTATTCCTGAAAAGAAGAGTAATCCAAAAAATGCTACTCCGGCAATGGCAGACATTACGTCACCCCATTGCGCAAATAAAAATGGCATTGTTCTAAATCCTAAACCTAAACCACCTATATTTGTGAGTTCCACTACTTTATCAATTCCAAAATAGCCTATGGCAATAGGAATAATAATAGAACTTCCTAAAACGATTTCAACAAATTCGTTCATAAAACCTGCAGACATTGCATTACATGCGATATCCTCCTTTGAGCTTACAAAAGATGAATATGCATGGATACAGCCCATGCCAACAGAAAGGGTGAAAAAAATCTGTCCGGCCGCTGCCAACCAGACTTTCGGATTTGCCAGGGAATCAAAATTTGGGGTCCATAAGAAATTTAATCCCAGGATTCCATCAAAGACTGCACCATCAGAACCTGATTTTAAGGATATTCCCTTAATAGCCAGAAATATTCCAAAGACAATTAAAAGTGGAACTCCTATTTTGGCTGCCTTTTCAATACCTCCACTTAAACCCTTGCTCAATATCCAAATATTCAAGGCCAGACAAAGTAAAAAGAAAATAATGGCTTCGAAAGGAATTCCAGTTGTAGAAACGGTTACATCAAGATAGCGGCTAAAAAAAGAAGCCACCTGGTGTTGATCCATTCCATTGAAAGTGCCTATTATTGAATGGTATACATAGGACATGGTCCAACTTTCGAGGTAACAATAATAAGCAGCAATCACAAAATTGCTGAATATTCCAAAAACACCAATGTACATCCAGAATTTTTTATTGCTCATTTTGTGCAGGATCATTGGAGTGGTATGGAATCCAAATTTACCCCCATATCTACCTGATGACCATTCAATTAGTAAAAGCGGAATACCTAAGAGCACTAAACAAACAAGGTAAGGAATGATAAAGGCTCCTCCCCCATTCTGCACCGCCTGTACAGGAAAACGCAAAAAATTACCAAAACCTACGGCATTACCTGCCATAGCAAGTACCAGGCCAACTCTGGTTCCCCATGAGTCTACTTTAAGAGGTAAAACATTTTTATTCATTTTTCACTTGTTTTACAAATTAATCTAGGTTAGACTGTTCTTATTCGCAGATGTATTTCACTGAATATCAATACTATAAATACAATAAACAGATTTATTCACCAGTTTAAAAGTAAAAATTTTAATGATATAAAAAAGCTCCATGATAATTTAGTCATATAAAAAGTTATACCTAAATACTTCTTGTTGGGTAACCATAATAGTGATCTTTTCTTCATGATACAGACTTAAATTACAGCAGCTATTCAGGTTGTCATAATTATTGGGTAAAAATAAGTAAGAAAAGTGTCCCAATTTATATTAAATATCAAGGTATGGAATTATAATTAGCTATTAAATGTGAAGTTATTGCCTTCATGCAGTACAGGAATCATCTTTTAACGCTAAAATAGCCATCTGCACAAAAATGCGATAATATTGTGCAGGCAATAGTTTTTCAACACAGAATATGACTTCAAACTTGTCGTTTGCACAAAATATATGTATGTTTGTGCAAACAAAATAATCTAATGACTAAATTTGATAGAAATCAACCATTTAATGCAATACCCCTATTGCCACCCCCTGAAGAAAAAATATATTCAAAGGATGTTCTTTTGAAGCTTGTTGAAGCAAGTCATTTTATTGGCAAGCTTGATGGAATTTCTCAAAAACTACCTAATCCACTTATGTTAGTTAATACCATTGCATTGCAGGAGGCAAAATCGAGTTCAGAAATTGAAAATATTTTTACTACAGATGATGAACTTTACAAAGCAATTTCGACTACCGATACTATAATTTCACCGAATGCCAAAGAAGTACTTAGATACAGAGAATCTTTGTGGCTGGGAGTAAAAAGTATTTCTAACACCAATAATATTGAACTTTCAACTATTATAAAAATCTATCAAAAAATAAAAGAGTCTAATACTCAACTGCGCCCTGAACATTCAAATGTTAGAATAATAAAAGGTGGAAAAAGTTTAACAAGTGGAGAAGTAGTATATACACCACCAAAAGGCGATAAACTAATCAAGGATTTAATGGAGAATATTTTACAATTTATCAATAATGATAAAAGGCATAATATAAATCCATTGTTGAAAATGGTAATAAGCCATTACCAATTTGAAGCTATTCATCCTTTTTCAGATGGTAATGGCAGAACTGGTAGAATACTCAATGTATTGATATTAATTAACAAAGGCTTAATTCGATATCCAATTTTATACTTGAGCAAATACATAATAAACAATAAGGATAGTTATTATCATTATTTAAATGGCGTTTCAGCAAGGCAGGACTGGGAAAACTGGTTAAAATTCATGTTGACAGCTATTTCTGAAACTGCACAATATACCATATTCAAAATTGAGGAAATAATGGAGCAATTTGAATCAACCAGAAAGTATATAGATAAGCGCTTTCCAAAATTGGATTATTCAGTAATCGAAGCCATTTACACTCAACCTTATATAAAAGCTGTTCATTTAGTTGGAGAAAAAATTCGTAGTCGCAATACTGCTGCAAAATATCTTGAAAAATTGTCAGAACTAAATGTACTTGAATCGAGACAGATTGGCAATGAACGAGTTTATATCAATAACGATTTAATTAGAATTCTTGAGGGATAATTAGCTTAACAACATGAAAATAAACTACTTTCCGATACAAAAATTCTTAAAAATATTGCCCAATATATCATCGGTTGAAATTTGCCCGGTAATTTCACCTATGTAATGTAAAACCTGCCTGATGTCCATGGCCAGAAAATCTCCGGTAATTTCATTTTTAATTCCTTCCTCTACCCTCCCGAGTGCCTCAAAAGCTTGTTGCAAGGCTTCGTAATGTCTTAAATTACTGACGATTATATCATTTTCTCCAATAGAATGGATATCATATGTTTTTTTAAGAATGGAAGTCAATTCTTCAATATTGGTTTTATTTTTTGCCGAAGCCTGTATAAAACTAATTTTTGGGAAACTCGCTTGTAAACCCTCTATCGAAGAAGCTTCTATTGGGTTTTTATCAATTTTATTAATAAGCACTATCAATTGCTGATCATCAATATTGTAATCATCTATGGTATATTTTATCTGGTTAGAGATATGTTGCCAATTGTTTGTCGCTTCCACCATCAGTAAAATTAAATCTGCTTGTTTAATTTTTTGGGCCGTTTTTTCAATACCAAGACTTTCAATTATATCGGTTGTTTTTCTGAGACCAGCTGTGTCAATAAATCTAAAAAGTACACCTTCAATATTTAAAACATCCTCAATGGCATCGCGTGTAGTTCCTGCAATTTCAGAAACTATAGCTTTTTCTTCATTAAACAACGCGTTTAAAAGTGTTGATTTACCTACATTTGGTTCACCAATAATGGCTACTGGAACTCCATTTTTAATAACATTCCCCAGCTTAAAGGAAAAAATTAACTTTTTTATTTTTAATTTTATGTTAGAAAGCAATTCCTGCAGACGATTTCTATCAGCAAATTCAACATCTTCTTCACTAAAATCAAGCTCCAACTCAATTAATGAAATAAATTCTATCAATTTATCTCTCAACAAGTTGAGTTCTTCAGAAAATCCACCGCGTATTTGATTAATTGCAATTTTATGGGAAGCAGCAGAAGATGAAGCAATCAGGTCTGCAACAGCCTCAGCCTGAGATAAGTCCATTTTCCCATTTAAGAAAGCCCGTTGTGTGAATTCACCAGGTAAGGCTAATTTAATATCATTTTTTAATAGTAATTGAAGCACTCTTTGTTGAATATAAACCGAGCCATGACAAGATATTTCAATTGCATCCTCACCTGTATAGGAATTTGGGCTTTTGTATACACTAATAATTACCTCATCAACAATTTCATTATCATCCACTATCATTCCAAAGTGTAAAGTTCCACTTTTTTGTGTTTTAAGTTTCTTCCCTTTATTAATTGAAGAAAATATCTTATCACCAACTATTATTGCATCCGTCCCTGATACCCTTATTACTGAAATAGCACCGTGTCCGGCCGGAGTTGCAATTGCACATATTGTATTTGTTGATTTCATTTCTATTTTTTTTACAAAAGTAAAAGAATTTGAACATACAATTTTATGGAACCCAAAATTAACCCTGAAATTCATAAACTTTTAGGAATTATTCCTACGTGTGAGCATATTTGCCCAGTTTCTGATCATTAAGAAATAATTAAGCAGTATTTAAATAATAACCTATTGTTTGTAAAACCCCGAATTAGAAATTGTTGCAATTCACCTATTAGGTGGAAATAACGAAAATTGAATTGCTTGCAATTTCTTAGTCGATTGAGCGATTGCAAAGTGCTTTTAATTTATGCATGAGAATCAGAATCGCTCAATTTGGGTAAAAGATAATCCTCAATAAAAACAAATTTGTCGATAACTGAACAGAATAATAAATGGTATCTTCTTTATAATTCAAGCGGCATTTTCTTTTTGTAATCCGTAAGAAAAGATATACTTTTGGCAAACAAATAACTCCAATATAAAAAAAGATGAGCATACTTGTTAATAAAAACTCGAAAGTTATTGTACAGGGATTTACCGGAAGTGAAGGAACTTTCCACGCCGGCCAAATGATAGAATATGGAACAAACGTAGTGGGAGGAGTAACTCCTGGCAAAGGCGGACAAAAACACCTTGACCGTCCTGTGTTTAACACTGTTAAAGATGCAGTTGAAACAACTGGTGCTAACGTTTCTATTATATTTGTACCACCTGCATTTGCTGCTGATGCCATTATGGAAGCTGCCAGTGCCGGAATTAATGTAATTGTTGCTATTACGGAAGGGATTCCGGTTCAGGATATGGTAAAAGTGAAAGATTTTCTTCAAGGCAAAGATGTTCGCTTAATAGGCCCAAATTGCCCTGGGATAATAACAGCAGGTGAAGCTAAAATTGGCATTATGCCTGGTTTTATATTCACACCTGGAAAAATCGGAATTGTCTCTAAATCAGGAACTTTAACATACGAAGCGGTTGACCAAATCACAAAAGCTGGCATGGGCCAATCCACTGCCATTGGAATTGGTGGTGACCCAATTATCGGAACCTCAACACTTGATGCAGTAAAATTATTTATGGCCGACCCTGATACTGAAGG
>JARGGF010000910.1 GCA_029210905.1 Bacteroidales bacterium
TGGTCACGATTGGGTTCTGAAATAGTAAATCCGATAGGATGTGCCGATTGCCACAATAACGAAACTATGGAATTACAAATTTCACGTCCGGCACTGATAGAAGCTTTTGAACGACAGGGAAAAAAAATGACCGATTTTACACATAATGAAATGCGTTCTTTGGTTTGTGCTCAATGCCATGTTGAATATTATTTTGATAAAAAACATGAAGGTGCTGAAGGTGCAAATTATTTAACCTTCCCCTGGGACAATGGTTTCGCAGCAGAAGACATGGAAAAATATTACGATGCAATAGAATTTAAAGATTGGGAACATGCACTAAGTAAAGCACCCATGCTTAAAGCGCAACATCCTGGATATGAGGTGTATATGACCGGAGTTCATGCTTCCCGTGGTGTTTCATGTGCTGATTGCCACATGCCTTACATGAGCGAAGGGGGGAAAAAATACACCGATCACCACATTCAATCACCTTTAAATAATGTTGAAAATTCTTGTATGGTTTGTCATAAAGAAAAAGTTGGTCAATTAATTGCAGACGTATATGAAAGACAAGACCGGGTAATTGAAAATAGAGATAAGCTTGAAGAATTATTGGTACGTGCCCATGTTGAGGCTAAAACGGCATGGGACAATGGAGCTACAGAAGCGCAAATGAAAGATATTTTACAGGATATTCGTCATGCACAATGGCGTTGGGATTATGCTGCAGCCAGCCATGGTGGTTCTTTCCACTCACCAGTTGAAATTTCAAGGGTCATTGCTACAGGAATTAATATTGCACAGGAAGGGCGAATTAAATTGGCGCGGCTTTTGCCAATACTTGGGGTTACCGGTCAAATTCCTTATCCGGATATTGCCACCAAAGAAAAAGCACAAAAATTTATTGGTTTGCCAATTGAGAAATTAAAGAAAGAAAAAGAAGAATTCAAGAAAAGCATGGTTCCAAAGTGGATTAAAGAAGCCAAAGATCGCGAAGCTGAAATGAAAATTGTAAGGATGGGAGAGCAGTAAATCAAATATATTCAATTGATTAAAGGGCTTTACAGTTTTTATTCAAGGACATTTCGAATTTTTATTTTGTGAATTTTAGTGCATTTGTGTGTTGGTGGCAATATCTCTTTTGCCCCCAAAACACAAAATTTTCACTATCATTATTTAATATTTGAGATTGCTGAGACAACAAAGTGGAAGCTAACTCCCTGATTTTAACCAAGATTTGGCTGCTTCCTCTGTTGAAAAGGCTTTGCATTTAAACTTGTCGATTTCAGAGGCAATATACTCGTACATCATACCCAGAGCTGTATCATACGGATTATCTACAATACTGGCCTCCCTTACTTTTTTATAGGGACCAATACGTTTTTTAATTTCAGCAACAAAAAGTACAAGATCATTTTGGTGGAATAGGGTCTGAGAACCCCTGGTATCACTTAAAACATAGAGTGTTTTATGATTTTCAAACTGTTTGTCGATTTCATTGATGTATTTAAATATATCTTCGGATGAGATTTCACCAACACGCCTTACATAAATTATATCTTCCTGATTGTTGTAGCTAATTTCTATCATGATAAAATTATCACTTTGTGCATAAGCTTAATAAATCCTTTTGCCATATATGGTATGGGCTACCTCTTTTCCATCAAAATCTGCAATATTGGGTAAAGTGGCCCATTTTTCAAAACCAAACTTTTCCATTAAACCAATGCTGGGCTGGTTGTGTTCAAGAATATAGGCAATTAATGTCTTTACCTGCAAGTGATTGCATTCTTTTATTACATGTTCAAGCAGCTGGGTAGCAATGCCTTGTCTGTGGTAATCCTTGTCAATATAGTAGCTGGTTTCGGCACAAAAACGAAATGCCAGTCTTTTCTCCCGATAGGCACTTACACTGTTCCAGCCCACAACTTTTCCATCTTTTTCGGCCAGAAAAATAGGATAAAAGTCAGGTTTGTGCCTGTTGAACCATCCCTGAATATCATCTACGGTAAGCAAACTTATATAACCTGTTGATCTTTGTGAGGGTATCGCCTGATTGTATATTTCAACAATTCTCACCAAATCTTCCTGCGCTGCAATACGAATCTTTACCATTAAGTCTCTTGTTAAAAAAAAATAAAAGTACAAACTATTAGATTCTTTAACGATTAATATTTCTGCAATCTTTTATATTCATCAAAATTTTTTCAATCAAACTACAGGGTAGTAAAAACCTACTTTTCGAACGATACTAAAGAGATGGATGAGATATTTTTATTGTATTTCGCAAATCCGGGGAAATATAGAAAGTGCATGAATATATACATGTTATCTTATTCATTTGCAGTTTGTTATAAGTGTTTTTATTTGCATTTTAAATCCTTTTTAATTATCTTTCTAAACAATAATTAAACTGATTTAAATATGCACCAATTATTTATTATTTCTGATGGAACCGGTAGAACCGCGGAACAGACCGTAAAGGCTGCACTCACCCAATTTGATAATAGTAAGGTTGTTATAAATCTTTGTCCAGAAATACGAAAGGGAGAACAAGTTCTTGAGGTGGTGAAAGAAGCGGAGTTGACCGGCGGTTTTATTGTACATACTGTTGTTTCGAAAAAACTGAGAAATAAAATATTAAAATACTGCAAGTTGCATAACATCGAAACCATCGATATTATGGGACCACTATTAGCCCAGCTTACAAATGTTTTAGCACATAATCCTTCTGAAACACCAGGTTTA
>JARGGF010000911.1 GCA_029210905.1 Bacteroidales bacterium
AATCATATGGCGATTTTGATATTTATAAAGTGATTTTTCATGATGTACCTGCTGATTACCTAATCGTAAGGGCTGAAGTATTAGCTAAAGACAGTATCGAATACAAACCTTTTAATTGTGAAGATGAAGATCTTGTGCTTACCATTTTTTCAGGTGATGAAACCTATGGCATTTATAGTTTTGACAAGCGGAATAATTGTTTTGTATTAGCCCTGGTACCAGGTGTTTATACTTTAGAAATAGATTCTAAAAATTATAGCCCTTATAAAAAACAAGTGACCATTAATGAAAACTACTACAGGACCAAGAAGAGATCATTAAAGATTCATCTGGAAAAACAGCATAACTGATACAAAAGTTCAACTTATTTCGAATTTTTCTCTTTATAATTTTTGTGCTCCTTATTATATACTATTTTTGTAAGGTAAAAAAAAATCACCTCTAACAATTGTGTGAAGTACGCAATCAAAATTTATAATAATGAAGTTGAACCTGAGTAAGCCACTGGCTTTTTTTGATCTTGAAACAACAGGTATTAATGTTTCCAAAGACAGGATAGTTGAAATTTGTATCCTGAAAGTAATGCCTGATGGCGAAGAGTTACTAAAAAGCTGGCGTATAAACCCTACCATACCTATTCCTGACAAAGCGTCAAAAATACATGGCATTTATGATAAAGATGTTAAAGACGAACCTACTTTTGCAGATCTAGGTAAGGAAATCAGTATGTTCCTTGATAACAGTGATTTAGCAGGTTATAATTCAAATAAATTTGATGTGCCACTCTTACTGGAAGAATTTTTAAGGGCAGATATTGATTTTGATGTAAAAAGACGAAAATTGGTTGACGTACAAGTGATTTTCTTTAAAAAAGAGCCTCGTACACTTGGCGCGGCTTATCGTTTTTATTGCGAAAAAGAACTTGAAAATGCACATACAGCTGAAGCTGATGTTATAGCTACCTACGAAGTATTAAAATCACAAATTGAAAAATACGAGGATTTAAAAAATGACGTAGGTCAGATATCAAAATTTTCATCGCAAATTAATACCGCCGATTTTGCAGGAATGGTTGTTTTTAACGATGATAAGAAAGAAACTTTTAACTTTGGCAAGCACAAAGGTAAAACAGTTGAAGAAGTTTTTGAAAAAGAACCGGGTTACTATAGCTGGATAATGAACGCAGATTTTCCGCTTTATACTAAAAAAGTTTTAACGGCAATTAAACTGAGGTCAAATTTTGGTGATATGGTGAAATAATTTTCTCAATTCACCTGCATTATCCTTATACTATACAACAATTATCAAATTAATTTCATACATAAATTACTGATAATCATCCGTTTTACTATTTCGTTATGACTATTAACTCATACCATTTGAGTATATTTATTGTTTAATAGAAAATTGTTTATACGATGAAAATAATTGCAATTGGCAGAAACTACATTGAACATGCTAAAGAATTAAATAATCCGGTTCCTAAAGAACCTATGTTTTTCATGAAACCTGAAACTGCAATTGTCAGGGATAATAAGCCATTTTTTTATCCCGACTTTTCAAGAGATGTGCACTATGAGACAGAAATAGTATTAAAAATAAATAGACTAGGTAAAAACATTGAAACCAAATTTGCGCACAGATATTTTGATGAAATAGGATTGGGAATTGATTTTACAGCCCGCGATTTACAACAAATTTGCAAGGAAAAAGGAAAACCCTGGGAAATTGCTAAAGCTTTTGATGGTGCTGCTCCAATAAGCGAATTCGTTTATAAGAAAAAATATCCGGATATCAACCAACTTAGTTTCAGCCTTGAATTAAACGGTGAACTGGTTCAGGAGGGAAATACGAAGGACATGATTTTTCCCTTTGATGAACTGATATCATATGTTTCAAAATTTGTAACACTTAAAATTGGTGATTTGATATTTACCGGTACACCAGCCGGGGTGGGCCCGGTGAAGATAGGCGACTGGCTGGTTGGCAGAATAGAAGATAAAGTGTTTTTTGATTTTCAAGTTAAATAGGCTCCTGCACAGGAACTATTCTCTTAATGCTGCCTGTTTAGCATAAAAATCACAGAGGGTATTTTCAAAATGGGAGGAATGTCCTTTAACCCATTCAAATTCAATATATTTGCCTTCAGTTAAAAGATCGAATTCTTTCCAATACTTGATGTTCTTAACTTTTTCGCCCTGAGCCGTATGCCAGTCATTCAGTTTCCAGTTAAACATCCATTCTGTTAAGCCTTTGATTACATACCTGCTGTCGGATATAATTCTAAGATTATCAAAATTTTGTACAAGTTTTAACCCTTCAATTACCGCCATTAATTCGATTAAGCTGCTACTCGGGATATTAGTTTTACCGACTTTTATATCCAATTTCCCATTTGGTTTTTTGAATAAGGCTGCATAAGCACCTTGCTTAGACTTTCCAAGATAACATCCATCAGTAAAAATATGGAGGAATGAATTACTTCTCTTTTTTTTGCTTGATACAAGGTATTTTCCAAAACGGCGATCTAACACAATCAATTTACTTAAATCATTAAAAGCTATGGCGTCGGCATTATTTTTAAATATAAATTTGAGTTTGAAACCCTTATAGAATGTATCAGATCTTTTATTATGAAGTATTTTTCTAAGTTGATAGAGATTCTTTTTTAACTCGTCTGTAAGTGAATTATCATCAATGAAATTTATCTCTTTTAATTCAGGTGAAAA
>JARGGF010000912.1 GCA_029210905.1 Bacteroidales bacterium
CAAGTTTTAACTCATCGGTGCAGATGGCTGCGGCTGCATGCGCAAGTTCGGAAAAAGCAAATATAGCGATAAGCAACATTGTTAAATTTCTAATTGTTTTCATGACTTTGTGGTTTTTAATTAATTACTGTAACAAAAGTACAGGAGCCAGCGCTGGCGGGTGTCATCTTAAAGTAAAACGATGTCATGAGTTGTCATGGAAATGTAAAAAGAAGTTGTGAAGAATGTATCAGATTAGATATCAACGCATTACATGGATAATAGATTAAATATCTTATTATTATTGATACATAACAATCATTATTACTACAACTTGACTTAACCTTGGTTCTTCAAATATTGTATCGATTAGATCAAACTAGTAATCATCAATAGGATTCTTCTTATGAGCTTTTAGATTGCCCTCTTCGTCATATTCATAATAATCTGAATATTCATTATTTATCCAAAAGAGTTTGGCTCTAATATTACCATTTTTATAATATCTATAGTCTGTACCTTTTGAAATCTTTCCATCAATATAAAATCTGTTCATAAGTATTTGTCCTTTTTCATTGAACTTGATCCAGACTCCTTGATTAAGACCATATTTAGAAACATAATTTATCGTATCTCCATCAAATATCTCAAATTGAACTGGATAGGTTTTATATTTTTCTGAACAAAATTTAATAAGTTTATCATTAAGTTTAACAGGAATTAAAATGTTTGCAGGTATGTTTTTAACCAAGTAAAGAAATTCAAAACAACAGTTGCAATCCTGGAACTCAAAAAAAGAATGATAAGTTATAGTTCCATCCTCAACAATTGTTTCAGTGAGTGTAGGCTTTAGATCATATGATAAATAGAGTGTGTCGTTCAAGTAAAATGCATTGGCCATAAGATTTGAATTGGAATATCCACAGTTAGCAACAAATCCAACTCTAACAACTAAAGTATCGCATTGAAAATGAATGTCAGAAATTCTATCTCTAATTCTTGATACATCTACATTATTATCGCATTCTGAAGGCAAAAAATAAATTAAATTAGATTCTTGTCCAAATAACCAAGTATTTATCAAAACTAAAACTAATATGTATAATGTTCTTTTCATAAAAGGAGTTTAATCAAATTGACAACATTTATAAATTATCCATTTCTTTATGAGATTTGCAGGTTAAATATTCCAGAAATCTAATAATTTTAAAATTTCAATTTTTTACTAAATTTGATTGTAGATACGTGATTTACAAAGAATTTATTCAGACCACCATCTTATACCCTACCCCATGCACCGTATGAATTATTTTTGGTGTATTTGGGTTAATCTCTATTTTTTGTCGGAGTTTTAATATAAAATTATCAATGGTCCGGGTACTTACATCATTGTCGATGCCCCACACTTCTGACATAAGATCAATACGGTCAATTATCTCATTACTATGATTGTATAAATAATGAAGTACTTCAATCTCTTTGTGCGACATTTTTGCTGGTTCGCCCTCAACAGAAGCTTCATGGCTTTTAAAATTGACTTTTAAACGGCCTATTACTATTTCGTCCTCATCCGTGTTGCCCGAAGATTTTGACGAAGTGCGCCTAAGCACTGCTTTTATCCTGGCCAATAACTCCCTTAGGCTAAATGGTTTGGTAATATAATCGTCAGCACCTAATTCGAGTCCTAATACCTTATCAATTTCTTCACCTTTTGCTGTGAGCATGATGATGGGGGTTTCAATACCGTTTTTACGGGCCGCTTTGCAAATGTCAAATCCGGAAACATTAGGGAGCATCACGTCAAGTAAAATCAGATCATAAACATTATTAAGTACTTTATCAAGGCCTGCTTTCCCTTCACTTGCTGTGTCAACAGTATAATTTTCAAACTCAAGGTTATCTTTTAGACCATTGAGCATGGGAATTTCATCTTCTACAATTAGTATTTTGCTCATAATTCTTATTTTCTTAATCTGTTATTTAATGAAATCGGGCTTCTACTTAGCTCAATTCCCTCCTGAAACTTTATTGAGTGCTCATTCAGCAGGAAAAACCAACCTGAAAGTAGTACCACTCCCTATTTTGCTTCTTATATTTATTTTTGCATTGTGTTTATCCATTACATGTTTTACAATAGACAAGCCTAAACCAGATCCTTTTGCTTTATGTGCCAGGTTTTCCTCAGTCACTCTATAAAACTTCTCAAAAACTTTTTTTTGGTCGCTTTCCGAAATTCCAATTCCTTTGTCTATTATTTCAATAAAAACTTTGTCTTTTTGTTTTCCGGTTTTAATTCCAATAAATTTTTGGTTTGCGCTGTATTTAATTGCATTATCTAAAAGGTTTATTATTGCATCAGCTATTGCTTCAGAATCTGCTAATATCTCCGGGATGTTTTCGTCCAACTCCAGTTCTAATTCAAAATGCTTTTCTTCCAAATGAAACTTAAAAGTACTAAGCACCTCATTTACAACCGAATTAACATTGGTTTTTGAATAAATATATTTTCTTTTATCATTCTCAATCTGAGAAAAGTTCAGAATTTTGTTTACCATGTTTGATAAACGCTGGGTTTCATTGTAAATAATTGAATAATATTCTTTCTTTTTTTCTTCAGTTTTCACCCTGTCCAATTCAAGTGTTTCAATGTACATACTAATAAGTGCCAGAGGTGTCCTGATTTCATGCGAAACGTTAGATATAAAATCAGATTTTAATTGTGCCAATTCCAATTGTTTTTTTATGTTTC
>JARGGF010000913.1 GCA_029210905.1 Bacteroidales bacterium
GCTCCACACAACGGCTCGGCAATAGCAACGTATTCTTATAATGAAACAGAAGGTACTGTAACTGTTACAGGTACAGGAGCTTATTTAGGACTTCCAAAACCATATAATGGTGGAGAATTATCTAGTCCTGCAAATGCCCCAGGTTCAATTACCTATGATGTTGCATTTTCTGATGGAGGAAATACGATGAACTTAGTGTTATTTTATGGTTCAGGATATTGGTCTTTCAAACTTGTTAAGTAATTATAAAATAATAAAAAATGAAAAACATAAAATATATAATTAGTCTTTTTATTACAATCGCATTTTTTGTTGGTTGCGAAGTAGAAACCTTTGAATTTGGGAACCTATCTGCTCCTGCCAATATTGTAATAAATACGGAAATAGTTGGTCAAAGCACTGATTTTCCCGATGGGGATGGTTCTGGAGTAGTAAATATTTCTGTAACTGCAGATAATGCAATCACCTATCACGTTGGATATAATAAATTAGATGACTATGGAAATGTAAGTTTAGCGGTATTACCGGGTGGCGTAACCACTAAAAAATTTACTGATCCTGGCACAAATGTTTATAGAATTAGTATTGTTGCTTTTGGTAAAGGTGGTGTATCTACTAATTTAACTAAAGATATTACAGTAAGAAGTGATTTTGCTCCTGATCCTTTGCTTGTAACTTCATTAACAAATGACAGCTCTAAAACATGGATTGTTGATAAAGATGTAACCGGACATTTAGGTGTTGCTCCTTGGACAGATTTTACTCCTATATGGTGGGAAGCAGGTATTGATGAAAAGGTAGCTTGTTGTAATTGTTTTTATACAGCCAAATTCAAATTCACTAAAAATGCCAATGGAACATTTAATTTAAATGTTGATGCTCCTGATGGGGCTTTTACTAAAACCGGTGCTTTAACATTTCTTCCCGGAATACCAGCAAGTGGTGATGAAGGTTGTTATTCAGAATATACAGGTGGTACTTCTAATTTTAATTTTATACCTGCAAGTACTGGAATTCCATTAAGCAACCCTTCAACGCAAACAAGCATAAAATTAGCAGATCATAATACCTTTATTGGATATGGTGCTACACAGGATGAATATGAAATTTTAGCTATTACATCAAATTATATGTATTTAAGAGTTCAAGGAACTGAAACTGGAAATTCCTGGTATTTAAAATTTAAACCAGCACAATAAAAAACAAACTTAAATTTATTAAATGCCCAGAGCATATTTCGCTCTGGGCATTTTAAACATATCATTCAAAAAAAATAATATGCTTATCCCTTTTAAATCAAACAAGATTGTACTTGCTGTTTTTTTATTTTCAATATTTTTAATTTCTTGTGGAGGCGGAAGTGATGACAGCGATCCAATTGACACAAGTACCCCATCTAACCTATCGCTTACAGCAAATCTTGTTGGAGCAAACACCAACAATCCCAATGGAGATGGCAGCGGCAAAGTTATTTTTAACTTTTCAGCCGACAATGCCACTTCTTATAAAATTAATTTTGGAAACGGAGATACTGCGGAAACTTCATCCAATTCTATTTCTTACACTTATACAGGTGCAGGAATAAACAATTATAACGTATTTGTTTCGGCTTATAAGGCTGATAAATTTATTTCAAAAAACATATCAGTAACCATAAAGGTTAATTCAGGTCTTATCTTTTCAGATGAATTTGACAGTCCAAATACCAATAAATGGACTTATGATTTAGGTGCAGGCGGATGGGGAAATGGCGAATCACAATATTATACCAACAGAACAGACAATGTAGTAATTGCAAATGGTATCCTAAATATTATAGCAAAAAAAGAAAGTTACCAAGGGGCTGAATACACTTCAGCACGCATGAAAACACAAGGTAAATTTGATTTTAAGTATGGCAAAGTTGAAGTTAGGGC
The DNA here is from genome assembly GCA_029210905.1 of Bacteroidales bacterium. Classification (GTDB taxonomy): domain Bacteria; phylum Bacteroidota; class Bacteroidia; order Bacteroidales; family NBLH01; genus NBLH01. The sequence goes on from JARGGF010000913.1 coordinate 1,917, forward strand.
AAAATTGCCGATAGGTGGAGGAACCTGGCCTGCAATTTGGATGCTGGGTTCAAATATTTCAACAGTAGGCTGGCCAGCTTGTGGTGAAGTTGACATTATGGAACACGCTGGTAACAGACAGGGAATTGTTTCAAGCGCTATGCATACGCCTTCCAGTAATGGGAACACTTCAAATACTGGTTCGCAAACTTTGGCCGATGTATCAACGGCATTCCACGTATATGCAGTGGAGTGGACAAGTGAAAAAATGGTATTTTCTGTTGATGGCGTTGCTCATTATACGTACAATCCTGCCACCAAAAATAGCAGTACCTGGCCTTTTGATGCCAAGCAATTCCTTATTTTAAATGTAGCGATGGGCGGAACATTTGGAGGTGCAATAGATTCCAATTTCACTGAATCAAGTATGGAAATTGATTATGTTAGGGTTTACCAATAATCTTTTTTAATTCTTGCTTACTTGTTTTTTTATTTTAAGGAAACAATCAAAAAAAATTAGATGAAAAGAATAATTATTTTATTAATTTTTTTGCTTTTGGGTATTCATTCAATTGCACAGTCATTGAAAGTTATGACCTATAACATTCGTTTGGATGTTGCGGTTGACGGTGAAAATGCCTGGCCGCTGAGGAAAGATTTTCTTACCTCACAAATTCAATTTTACGAACCCGATATTTTTGGAATACAGGAAGCAAGACCCGATCAGGTGGCTGATATTTCAAATGGTCTTTCACAATACAGCCAAGTTGGTATGGGAAGAGAAGGTGAAGGAAAAGGGGAATCTTCCAATATTTATTATAAAAAAG
>JARGGF010000914.1 GCA_029210905.1 Bacteroidales bacterium
ATGATGACGATATGATAGAATTCGAATTGTAAATAGCTATCAATCAATTCATTGAAACCTAACCTAAACAGTTGAAAAATGGCAACTATAATTTCGATTATTAATTATAAAGGAGGTACAGGAAAAACTACCACTGCCCTGAATTTTGGGGCAGCTTTGGCAAAAAAGAGGAAGAAAGTACTTTTGCTTGATTTCGACAGCCAGTGCAACCTCAGTCTGTCAAAAGGGCTAAAAAGCCCGGAAAAGCACATTGGACTGGTTTTATCTAAAAAAGCGACCATTGAAGAATCAATTTTCAAATTGGATACCTTTTCAATTGTACCTTCGGTAGAAAATCTGCTCGATTACGAATTTGCTATTAGCAATGAACCTGGAAGGGAATTTATAGCACGTGAGTTTTTACAACCTGTAAAGGATAAGTTTGATTATATTCTCATTGATTGTCCGCCAAGCCTGGGACTTTTATCAATAAACTCGCTGGTAGCAGCTGATTATTTTATAGTACCTATGCAAACAGAAAATTTTGCATTCATAGGGCTCGACAATATTATGACCGCAACACAAAAGGTAAAAGACAGAATGAACCCTGATTTACAAATAGCTGGAATTTTGTTGGTTAAATTCCAATACCGTACAAAATTTTCGCAGGCTGTTATCAGTAACATTTTGTCTAATGAAGCTTTAAAAGATAAATTGTTTGACGCATACATCCGTCAGGACATTTCGTTAATGGAGTCGCCGGCTTTTGGGCAAACCATTTTTGAGTATGCTCCAAAATCAAGAGGTGCTAAAGATTTTAGTGCATTTGCAAACGAATTTTTGAAAAAACATGGCCAAGGGAAAAAAGAAGCTTAGTGAGATAAAAGATGCACTGCTAACAAATACATCTTTTATAAAAAATGAGGAGCAACAAATTAACGAACCGCTTCCTTTGTCTGATCATACTGTTGAGTTGGATAAATCGATCTTCTCTAAAATAAAACTTTTAGCAGGATATTATGAAAAAGAACCTGTAGATTTGATTAATGACGCCATTGCTCATTATTTGCGCTTAAAAAGATTGGATATCGAAGAAGCCTTAAAAAACATAGTTGTAGGCGATGATGATGACGAATTGTAGCTTGTTATCTATGGTACTTTCTAAATTATTGATAAATAAACCAGCTTTTATTTCTCCCTGAATTATCATATATTATTCTGATAATTAAAATTTTAGACTTGCTTTAAGCCAATCTACCCGGCTTGAATACAACCTATTTCCAGACAATTTAGACTAAATAAAAATAAGTGTTTTATTTTTACATTATTCTTACCTTTTAATTCAGGGTTTAACGAATTAAAAATTAGTAACAATTTGGGTACATAATATTATAGGATACCAAAATAGTAACAAAAATTAAGATGAAGCTTATTTTTATTTTATCAATTGTTTTTACACTTTTATTTTATTCAAATCAGGAGCAAGCGGTTCCGATTGTTGACTTTAAAGGTCTTCAACCTTATTTAAACAAACAAAATGATACCACCTATGTAATTAATTTTTGGGCCACCAGGTGCAAACCCTGCATTAAAGAACTTCCTTATTTTGAGCAACTTAATGAAAAGTATAATAATAAAAAGGTAAAGGTTATTCTAGTAAGTCTTGATTTTCGAAAAAGTTATGAAAGCCAGCTACTTCCTTTCATCAAAAGAAAAGGAATAAAATCAGAAGTAATTTTGTTGGACGATCCTGACAGTAACCAATGGATTGACAAGGTAGATGCAAAATGGTCTGGTGCAATTCCAGCCACTATTGTTTACAATAAAAATTCACGAAGTTTTTACGAGCAATCTTTTACCTTTAATGAACTTGATTCGGTATTAAACCTCAAACTATCAAATCCATAATTTATTCCTAATGAAGATTTAGTAATTCCATAAATATTTAAACATTTAAAATTAAAAAACAGATGAAGAAGATAACACTATTAATTGTTTTAAGCATTTTCTCGGTGCTTAGTTTTGCACAGGGTTATAATGTTGGAGATAAAGCCATCAGCTTTAAGCTGAAGAATGTTGACGGAAAAATGGTATCAACCGCTGATTATAATAACGCTAAAGGATTTATTGTTATATTTACCTGTAACACATGTCCTTATGCTGTAGCTTATGAAGATCGTATTATTGAACTAAACAACAAATACGAAAAAAAGGGCTACCCTGTTATAGCCATCAACCCAAACGATCCCGAAGTGCAACCTGCTGATACTTATGAGCTAATGGTGGCTAAGGCCAAGGAAAAATCATTTACATTCCCTTATCTTTGGGATCCTGATAGAAAAGTGTCTGCTGTTTATGGGGCTACAAAAACACCACAAATTTACATATTAAACAAAGAAGGCAAAGACCTTGTAGTAGAATATATTGGCGCCATTGATGATAATTTTGAAGATGCCTCAGCAGTTTCTAAAAAATATGTAGAAAGTGCAGTAAGTGCCCTATTGGCCAGGAAAAAACCATCGCCTGATTTCACAAAAGCTATAGGTTGTTCAGTAAAGAAGAAAAAAGTCTAAAATTATACTGTTTTCCAATTAAAAGACAAGTTTCTGTATAAGAGCTTGTCTTTTTTATTTAGTTAACAGGTATATAATAAATGGTACATAAAACAAAGCAATAAGTATCGATGTAGATACCAATCCGGCTGCAAATTCCTTATCAAGATTTTCAATGGATGAAAAAG
>JARGGF010000915.1 GCA_029210905.1 Bacteroidales bacterium
AATGCGCAGAACTGATAAAGAATTAATAGATATCAAATTAATAGAAAACATAATAAAACAATCTTTAGTTTGCCGACTGGCACTTTCAAAAAATAATATGCCTTATCTGGTACCTGTTTCGTTTGGGTATGATGGAAAAAATATTTATGTACATACAGCCAAAGAAGGGAAAAAGATTGATTATCTGGAATCGAACAATATAGTTTGCTTTGAATTTGATATTAATGTTAAAACCATTGAACATGAAAGTGTTGCATGCAAGTGGACAACAGCTTACCAAAGTGTAATTGGTTTTGGTAAAATGTTTGAAATTACTGACTTTTTGGAAGCAAAATATGCTTTAAACCAGATAATGATGCAATACTCAGGCAAAGAATGGGAGCTCAACGAAAAAATGTTAAGCACTGTAAAAATGTGGAAGATTGAAATTGAAGAGATGACCGGAAAAGAATCGGCTATGAAAATGGAACAATAAGCCGATAATATGTTAAAGATCAACAGGTGGGTTAACCTATCTGATATAGTGAACATAAAAAATAAATGGATTTTTAAACCTTTCGTATTATTAGATCAAAATATATCCCTCCTAAGATAACAAAACGCTTTTATTTCATATATTTGAACTAAATGCATCCCTAAATGTGAATTGCGGATTAATTCTTTAAAAAAAGTAATATAAAGTTACAATGAACACTATGTATAACGACTTCTTTCATATCCTTGAACAGGCAATTGAGTATCCCAACCAATTTTGTAAATTAATCCGCAATCAGATTAAGGAGTTAAGAGAAAAAGTCAATAACGAAAAGCGGGAAAATGTACTTGCCTTTTTTCAGGAATCTGTTGATAAGTTAGCAAATAACATGCTTGTTGAGGGAGCCAGATACTTTGAAGATAAAGATGTAATTAAAAAAAGTTTAGGTAAAGTTGTTGAATTTTGTGAATCATTTGAGGAATTAACTATTGAAAGCCAGACAAAGGAACGGTTTTATACGCAACCAGGAGATAGTTTACTACTTAGGATAGAAAAGGCCCCAAAGCGTTTGATTCAAAATATTATCTGGCTGGTTCCAAAAACTAAAAATCTATATAACAAATTAAGAAAAAAACCAATTCATGAGCTTTATTATAAAAAACATAAGGTAAAAAAGCAAAAACTGGCACAACTGGTTTTTATTAATTACTTTTTAAAGGAAAGTTATGTTCTATATGAAGATACACTTGAATTACGGCAGGAATTACTTCTCCAGTTAAGGCAGATTGTAAAAGAACTTTCAGAAAATTTATTGCTCAATTTTGACATAAATGAGGCAGAAACAAATACAAAAATAACATTGGTTGAAAACAAGATAAATGACCATCTAACACGCTTAAGATTAAATATTGGTAAACAAGAGAAAGAACTCAGAATAGAATTTGATGAACTACAATTAAAATTTGGAACATTTGAGTTTCCTGCGCGTAGAACAAATGATAGAAAAATAAAAAGCCAGCAGGAGAAATACATTAAAAAATACACCAAATTACTTACCGGCTGCCAAATAAGTTATAATAGCCTTGCTGCTTATAATGAATATTTAACGGTAATTTATCGATTTTTAATTTCTTCTTCACTAACATTTATACATGCAGGCCAACAAATAAAAAAAGGTATTGTTGAAAATATAGAATCCTCATTTACGCCTTTCCATACTGAATTGGCCAATTGGATAGCTAAAAATGAAGGTAAAACAGAATTTGTACTTAGTGAACTTTCAGAAAATATTCTGGGCAAACACATCCCCGATTTTACCAATTCGGTGCTTCAAATTGATTTGAATACTACAATTGACATTGCCGAACACCAGATAAACAGCGAGCTTAACCAAGTTCAGACAAATCTCACCATTCCCAAATGGGCCAATTATAAAAAACCAATTACAAAAAAACAAATCAAAAATGTAAGCACAAAAATTATAGTACAGAACGAATTCAAGCAAAATATTGAAAATAAACTTTTAAAGAAAAGGCAAGAGCTGACAGAACAGCTACAACTTTTTCTACGAAAGATGAACGAAATAACACAGATTCTGGCCTTTTCGCTAGAGTACCTTGAAACCCAGCATCAGGAAAAAAAAGATGATATTGCAGCTGAGTTTTATAATGGTATAAAAAGGGCATTTTCCAGGTCGGAATTGGTTTTTGGACTCATTAAAGAGGCAGAAAATAAAATAAACCCGGATTTAACTGAAATAAATTCAAATTTTATTATATCGCTTAGCGAGGCTGTGGAGCCCGCAACCATTCTGCGCACCATTAAAAAGCAACAAATTAATCATCAGGTTGAACAGGTTAGAAAATCACTTGCAATCTACTTTAAGCATAGCTTTGAGCTGGCGGAAAAGGCCTGGCAAACCAGCAAGAAGGCTTTTTATTTTGCCAGAAAAAACTATTTGAATTTACGGGTTATTTTTGGAATTGGCGAAGCGGCTAAATCTATCAGCAACGAACTCTCTAATTACCTGTCAGAAACGGAAGCTACCATCAATAGTTTGCCCCTGATGTACCAAAAGCTTTTTAAACCAGAGGCGCTTACTAAAGAACGGCTATATATTCCACGGCAAAAAGAAAACGATGAATTAGAAGCAGCGTTTAATGCATGGCTGAATAAAAAGTATGCTCCCACTTGCATTGTTGGTGAAACCGGCATAGGAACAACCACCACCATTAATTTTTTC
>JARGGF010000916.1 GCA_029210905.1 Bacteroidales bacterium
GGATGGATCGTTTGTTAAGATGTAACAGATTAAGTCCTGAGAATTATGAAAGATATAAAAACACAAACCTATTTAGCGATCCTGTAAAATAAAATGATAATAATAAATTACTTCCGAGTTATTGTAACTCTAATTTTATTGATAGCAACATACACCACCAAGGCTCAGGATTTAAGGGATTTCGAACACACCCTCCAATTTGCAGACTATTTATTTAAAACACAGCAATATACACTTGCCTCAGAAGAGTATGAAAGGGCTGTCTATTATGATTCTACCAATAATTCGGCACTACTTAAATTAATAAAAGCATACCGGTTTGATAAGAAACACGATATTGTTGCACAAAAATTTGATTATTATTTTAAGGATAGTATAAATTATTTAAGACGTGATTTTGCCCAGGAATATGTCAATAATTTATTGTATAGAGATGAATTCCAGCAAGCCTATAATTACCTGGATATCAATGCGAATATTGAACAGGGATACAAGCAAAGCTTTCAATTAGGTGCTTTACTCCTTCAAAAGAACTGGGACAATGCTTTTAGCTATGCCCTTAAAAATGCAGTAACAAATGATAAAAAGAATGCAGATTTACATGTTATTGCCTTTAGATCAAAACAGCTTAAATATAAAAAGCCTTTTGTTGCTGCTCTTTTTTCAACAATTATTCCCGGAACCGGTAAAATGTACTCTAAAAACTGGAAAGATGGAGTTATTTCACTATTGTTTGTAGGTGTAAATAGTTGGCAGGCATATCGCGGATTTCATAAATATGGAAATGGTTCAGCATATGGCTGGGTATTCGCAGGTTTTGCTACCTCATTTTATATTGGTAACATATTCGGTTCTTACAAATCAGCAAAAAAATATAATGAAAAACTTGATAACGAGTTATATAATGAAACCTGGCATCTTATGGTTGATGATTTGTAGTTTTCAGCTTCAGTCTCATGCACAAAATCTACAGGAAACCATTGATTTTGCCGACAAGCAATTTTATATCGGTAATTATCAGTTGGCAGTAAAGGAATACCAACGTGCATTATTTTTCTCTAAAGGATCTCATGTTGACTATCTCTATCGGCAAATAGCCCACGCTTTTTTTGCAAATAATCAATTTGAGCAAGCAGCTTATTTTTACGAGTTATCATTTAAAACTGCCACAAACGACAGTACAAAATACGAGATCTTATTCAACAAAGCTCAATGCTACTTATTATCAAAAAATTACAGCAATGCCTTAATTGAACTGATGAACCTTCCTGAAAAAAACATAGATCCCTATTTTAAAGAAAGGCAAAGATTCTATTTTGCGGTAACTTACTTTGGATTGGAGGATTTCGCCAAATCAGAGGAAAATTTTCTGAGACTGTTACCTGTTGAAGATACTGTTTCAAAAGAGAAAATACACGAATTGTTTTCAAAGAAAAGGAATCTTTATCGCCCCAACCCCAAAACTGCAAAGACCTTAAGTACAATTTTACCGGGTTTTGGTCAGATGTATGCCGGAGATGTTAAAAATAGCTTAAACTCACTGCTGCTAACAGGTGGATTTGTAACCTTAGGGTTCGTGATGGCAAAAGAGTATACTATTTTTGATGCTGTACTTACTTCGCTGCCCTGGTTTATGCGTTATCATGAGGGAGGATATAAAAAAGCCTACAACATAGCCCATAATAAAAGGGCTATGCGTAGAAATAATATTTACAAAGAAGTTCTCGGAATTGTTGAGAAAGCAAAAGAATAGTTACTTAATTATTTTTGTAATTAACGAAGAGCCCTCAAGCTTTCCTTTTTTATTATATGATTCGGTTTTTACAGCACCTACATTCTTTGCAAACCACTGTACCCCGGACATTTTAATTTTAAACATCATTTTCATTTCCATATCATAACTAATCTTTACACAATCAAAAGTGCCGGCAGGTGTTGTTACTTTCTCAAAACCGTCTACTTTTCGATTGGTAATATCCACATTCATAGTCATGATGTTAATTCCGCTATTGGAAACTTTTGCTGTAACTCTGCCATTGCCAAGTATTTGCCCGGCTTTCAGATTTGAAGGTAAAGTCATTTGCTCAACATCAATATCTACCTCCATATTCTGATATGCCGACATGCTTTGCTGGTTAAGATAGGAATCCATATTGATATAAAACTCTCCGTTTTCACATTTTACGGTAAATTCATGTTTTAGAGTAGAGTCGCCTTTAACATCTTTATATTCCGATGCAACTTTAACAACAGTGGCATTCCCAATAGTAGTATTCTCAAGAATTGTTGCAGTGCTTTTTCCTGTTTCATCTCCTTTCTTATCATAATTGGTGGTTTCAATAGTTGTACCCTTCTCGTGAGGAAAATAAAAATCACAGTCCTGAGCATTTAAAGCGGTACCAATTAATAGAAAGGAAACAGATAAAAATAGATAAATTAGATTTTTGTTCATTTTTTTTAGTTTTTAATATTAATTTTTATAGTAAAATAATTATTATTTTAGTCCAAAATTAACACATTATAGCCTTCATAATAACTATTTTTGTCGAAATGACTGATTTTTTATAACTAATGAAACTAATAGTTTATAAGTAGATTAAATTCAATGACCAACGAATCCCTCAAATACCAGATAAGTTTAAGCCTTATAAATGGAATTGGAAGTATTAATGCAAAAAAATTACTCGCATATGTAGGCAGTGCTGAAGGTG
>JARGGF010000917.1 GCA_029210905.1 Bacteroidales bacterium
ATAAATATGTTCAATAGAGAACAAAAATCATGTCCGATTTCGCGCACCCGTGTCCGTTTTCGGACACTTTCTCAATTTTAGCAGCGCACCTTATTTATTTTCTTTCTATCTTTACTAAAAAAAGAATCAAAAACTATAATTGTAACTCATTGTTATACTGGACATTATAAATTTGATTTTTAAATTAATAGTTTTCAGAGGCAACACAAAATAGTTGGCACGATTTTTAAATTGTCCTACTCTAATGAACTCACATTACTAAAAAAAATTATTGTTTAACTACTCATTAATCTAAAAATGGCAGAAAAAACCGGTAAAATCCTAGCAGTTGATGATAATACAGACATATTGTTTGCACTTAAGCTTCTTCTGAAACAACACTTTGAAGAGATTGTAACGGAAGAGCATCCTGAAAAAATCCCGGATTTGATGGAAAATGGCAATTTTGATGTCATCCTTCTTGATATGAATTTTACTAAAGACGCCATTAGCGGAAAAGAAGGTTTTTATTGGTTAGATAAAATTCTGGAAATCGATCCTTCAGCCATTGTAATTTTCATAACAGCCTATGGTGATGTAGAAAATGCTGTGAAGGCAATAAAAAAAGGTGCCCTTGATTTTGTAAACAAACCCTGGCAAAATGAAAAACTGATAGCTACCATTTCATCTGCCGTTAAATTAAGGGAATCAAGACTTGAAGTAGATGATTTAAAACAAAAACAATCAGGCTATAAAGCCATATTTGACGCACCTTTTGGCGATTTTATCGGAGTTTCGCCTGGTATGCAAAAAGTTTTTTCTACCATTAAAAAAGTGGCACAAACTGATGCCAGTGTGTTAATTTTAGGAGAAAATGGAACTGGGAAGGAACTTGTAGCCAGATCTTTACACAAAAATTCACTGAGAAGTGATGAAATTTTTATTAGTGTGGATTTAGGCGCGATAACCGAAACTTTGTTCGAGAGCGAACTATTTGGACATGTAAAAGGTGCCTACACAGATGCAAAAGGGGAAAGGGCCGGCCGTTTTGAAATAGCTACAGGAGGCACACTTTTTTTGGATGAAATAGGAAACCTGTCAATTCCATTACAATCAAAACTATTAACCGTTCTTGAACGAAGAGAAGTAATCAGATTAGGTTCAAACAAAGCACGCCCTATTGATATCAGATTAATTTGTGCTACCAACATGCCTATAAAGCAAATGATTACAGAGGATAAATTCCGTGAAGACTTATTATACAGGGTCAATACTGTTGAAATTCAAATTCCCCCACTTAGGGAGCGAACTGAGGACATTCCCTTATTGGCAAGTCATTTCTTAAAAATATATACCAAAAAGTATAAAAAAAACATCAGGGAAATAGGCTCTCAGACCTATAAAAAACTGCAACAATACCACTGGCCCGGAAATGTAAGAGAATTGCAACACTCTATTGAAAGAGCAGTTATAATGGCTGACACAAATGTATTGCAACCATTTGATTTTCATCTTTCTAGTGGAGGAGGAAAAGTTGACGAAGTAGAACTTGAAAATTACAACCTTGAAGAAGTTGAAAAAATTATTATCTTAAAGGTTTTAAAAAAGCATCACGGCAATATTAGTAACGCAGCTAAAGAACTTGGATTAACAAGAACTTCGCTTTACCGAAGAATGGAAAAGCATGACTTATAAAAATTTTCGCCTAAATATTATTATCAGAGTTTTATTACTGGTAATTACTGCATATATATTAGTAAGTGTTTTGCATAGTGGCGAATATTTTATGACGCCTTTTCTGCTGATTATCCTGATTTTGTTCCAAATTATCTCTCTTATTCATTACATTGAAAAAACTAACAGAATTGTTACAAGTTTTCTTGAATCGGTAAGGTTTTCTGATTTTAGCCGAACTTTTCAGGCCGAAGGCCTTGGATCTTCATTTGACAATTTAAAAAAAGCATTTAATAAAGTTATTGAAGATTTTCAAAAGATCCGTAGTGAAAAAGAAGAACATTATTTTTATCTCCAAAATATTATCTCACATATTGAAATAGGTATAATTGCCTATCAGAAGGACGGGACTGTGGAAATGATAAATAATGCTGCCAAAAAACTATTTAATATTCAGCAGCTTAAAAATATTCAACTTTTGGAAACCTGGAGTCCGGGACTTGAGCTTGTATTTTTTAATATTGAACCCGGAACCAATGAATTGGTTAAGGTTAAACGAGGTGAAGATCTCTTGCAACTTTCAATAAACGCAACAGAGTTTAAAATTAATGAGCGGGATATTATTCTTGTTTCCATCAAAAATATTCAATCAGAACTTGAAGAACAAGAAATGGAAGCCTGGCAAAAACTAATTCGGGTGCTTACGCATGAAATTATGAATTCGATTGCACCAATTGCCTCACTTACTTCTACTGTAAACCTGATGGTTACAGATGTGGCTGCTAAAATTGACCCATACTTGCAGGATAATACTGACCGCGAAAACATTGGAGATATTGTAAATGCACTAAATACTATACATAAACGGAGTACAGGTTTAATTCATTTTGTTGAAAAATATCGTAATTTAACCAGAATTCCTAAGCCAAACTTCACAGTTTACCAAATTAAGGAACAATTTACTAATATTGCCGACCTCCTTGAAAAAGACATCAAGGAAAATAACATTAATCTAACCATTTCGGTTGTTCCTGAAAAACTCGATTTGACCGCCGATG
>JARGGF010000918.1 GCA_029210905.1 Bacteroidales bacterium
ACATGGTCATCCCATCAGCATAGCTGAACATTTCTCTAACAATCTCGCGGATACTTTTATCCTCATAACCTTGCTCCCTGACTTTAATAAAATAAGCGTTTTCAGCAAATCTGGCTGAATCATAAATCACCCTGATTTTATATTTATCAGCCAAAGCTTTAACTTCTCGTAAATTCTGTATTGAAACGGGTTGTCCACCAGCTGTGTTGCAGGTTATTGTAACTATAATAAAAGGTATTTTTTCAAGCTGGTTGGTGCTTAGCACTCGTTCTAACTTATCAAGGTCAACATTTCCTTTAAAGGGGTGATAAACACTTGTATCGTATGCCTCGTTTATGGTACAGTCAATTGCACTTGCTTTTCGAAATTCAATGTGTCCTTTGGTAGTATCAAAATGGGCATTGCCAGGCACAATGTCGCCTTCCTTCACCAGGGTTGAAAACAAAACATTTTCAGCTGCGCGGCCCTGATGTGTTGGTAAAAAATACTCAAACCCGGTAATTTCCTTAATCGCCTCTTTCATTTTATAGTAAGATGAAGCTCCGGCGTAGCTTTCGTCTCCTAACATCATTTCAGACCATTGACGATCACTCATAGCTCCTGTTCCAGAGTCGGTTAGCACATCTACAAAAACATATTCGCTCTTTAGGTTAAATAAATTGTATTTGGCTTCTTTTATCCATTTTAAACGTTGCTCACGATTACTTTTACGAATCGGTTCAACCATTTTTATTTTATATTCTTCGGCAAAGGGAAGTTCCATAATTTTAGAAATTAATAATTAGTAATTAGAAAACAGAAATCAGAAAAGGTAATTAGCTAATTCGAATTCCAATGATTATGTAATTGATAAATAAAGCGAATTTAATTAATTACCTGAGGCGAAGAGATCCGACTAATTGTCGCGATCCTTGATGTTCAGGTATCTGAATTTTGAGAGGTGGTTGTATGGAACTGATTGTTTCATTTTTGCAAAGATAAAGATTTATTGAAAAAACTGGAGCAGGTTTTTAAATTTTAACTATTGCAATCATACTCTTAAAAAAATATAAATAGGTGTACTTTTTTACATTTTTTTTAGAATAATAGCTATTTTTGCGAAAATCCTTTTCAGCTTGTTAAACAGCAAAGTAACCATATTTATCTTATTATTAGCCATTTGCAGTGCTATCCCTCATGGTATATTCGCACAGAATGATTCGGCTTTAGTTATTTCAGAATCTCAACTTCAACAATTAAATGATTCATCTTATCTTTTCAAAAAAGACAGTATAATTGAACTATGGTTAAGAGATAAAAGTCTGGATATATGGAAATTAAATGATTTCACTGAAATTTTAACATACGATAATAACGGGTTAAGAATCTGGAGACAAGGCAATAATGTAGGACTTTGGTTTTATGCACCTGACATTGGTGACTGGAGAATGTATGCAACCAAAGAATTAAATAAGAAATCGGTAAATGATTCAGTAGAATTTGCACTCATTGATGATACCACCAAATTGGTATACATATATGAGAAACCAATGGTTGTTAATTTTACAAGCAATATTTTTTCATGGAATTCAAAATTGACAACCAACAACATCCACCTAACTGACTCCATTGATATTCAATCAGTTAATGATACTACAAATCTTTGGGTCCGAAATGATTCTGTTGTGTTATGGTACTTAAATACCAATCCTAAAATTTGGGCGCTAAGCACATCAACAATTGTATGGAGCATTGACTTTTTAACTGAATTTTGGAAAGCCGGAGAAAACTACAAACTATGGCGTCGGGAAAATCTGATTGATCAATGGGCACTTGATGAAAAAACAAACCCAATAGTTCAGAATGAGGCCGAAAATATATGGCCTATTAATGATTCTATAATGATTTTTGCAAGCAAGGATTCCGTTCAGATTTGGCAAGCTAACAGACAAAAAAAAATATGGAAAATGGGGGATTCCATCCTGATCTGGACAATAACCATCCCTGCAATTGACACTGCAAAAACTGATACAATCCGTGAACCCATACGGGTAGTTAAAAAAGCAGCGCTTTGGGATGTAGACAACTCAATTAAATTATGGAGTGTTAATGACACCACAAAATTATTCACAAATGAAAAGGGAATAGAGTTGTGGAAAATAAACAAAAAAGCGAAACTCTGGAAACTAAGTGATTCTACCTTAATTTGGAATATTGATGAAAAAACCAAGTTGAGTTTGATTTCTGATTCATTAACAGTTTGGCTCAAAAATGATTCTACTTTTGAATGGGATGTTGATAGCACAATAAAACCTCAGCGGATCAGTGATAATATTGTAATTGTTGAAATTAATGACTCGCTACGCTATACCAAATTAAAAGATACCTCAGCCATATGGCACAGTAGCAGTGCAGCAAAAATTGCCTCAAGAAGTTTGATTAAAAACTTTTTAATATTAAATGATACTACCGAACTGTGGGAGCCTAATGATTCTACCAAGTTATGGATTGATAAATTTGCCTCGGATGGGAACATTTGGGAAAAAAATAAACGAGTTAACATACTGAATATCAACGATTCAACAAAAATATGGCAGGTAAATCAAGAAGTTCGCTTATCCATAATTAATGGAAAATTAAAAATTTGGCAACAGGGAACAGGAGATCCCTATTTATCATGGAAAGAATCAAGAGGTTTTAGAAGAGAAGAAATAGATGATTCCATAAAAAT
>JARGGF010000919.1 GCA_029210905.1 Bacteroidales bacterium
TGATGAGGGTGCCAAGTTGTTTCTTCAGCACAAATATGGAGAAGAGTCAAAAGAATACAAGGATTACATAGGCGAAATTGGGGACGTAGAAAAATTTTCATCACATATTTTGCATGGTGCTCAGCAACTTGATAGTCTGTATCAATCATTTGATAAAAATATGAGCATTGAAGAAAAAAATATTACTAAATATAATTTAATACAACATATTGTAAATGAGTTAGATACCATTACTTTTTACATGCCCAAAAAATTCACCAAACTTCAGGATACTGCAACATTGCCCAACAATGCTTTTTTTGTAGGCTACATTACTTACCATAAAGACCAGGGTCAAATCTGGGATGATTTTCAACAAAAATTCAAATCCAACTTTAGAAAATACCTTGAGTATTTGAAATCTAATTATGAATCCGTCTAAACTGAATTGTCTCCAAATAGCTTCGTTGAGCCATATAGCAGAATTATCAAAGGATTAATAGTATTCATCAATTCCCGGAAACAGCGTTAGCCTTTTTATTAGTAACTTGCCTTTAAGGTAAAAAAGAAGTAAATTTAATTTTTACATTAACCTGAGGGCTTATTAATTATAAACTAGAGTTTTATGAAAAAAGGAATATTGAATCTGTTATTCTCTATTGTTATTTTGTTTGGAGGAAATCTTGTTTTCGGTCAGGAAACTGAAAAATCAACCAAATCCGATCCCAATGTACCCATTTTTGAGATAAAGAATGATTTGGGGCAAACGGTTTTTGCAGTTTATCCTGGAGGCGTACATATTTTCGTTGATGATACACAGTTAAAAGCAACCGGGGGGGGCTTCAAAGTAGGTAGGATTGGAACAGAGAAAGCCACACTTGGAGATATTTTTACTGTCGTTCCAGGCGAAGTAAATGTTTATATTGATAATCCTCTTAAAGCTACCGGGGGTGGTTTTAAAGTTGGAAGAGTTGGTACAGAGAAAGCAACCGGTAGTGCGGCAAATTTTTTGTCAGTAACGCCAGATAGTACAAAAGTGAATATTGGCGAAACAGGTACTGGCGGATTTTCTGTTGGAAAACTTGGAGAAATAGCAGGAGTAGATAATTTTCTCAATCTGACACCAGAAAATTACTTTATAGGGCATAATGTTGCACCAAAGATTTCTTCCGGAACAAAAAACTCTGTTTTGGGTTATTATGCCGGGTATTCATTAAGAACAGGATATAATAATATTTTTATTGGTGATAGTGCCGGATATAATAATAGTTCCGGGCATGATAATCTTTTTATAGGCAACCGGGCTGGATGGAAAACAACAGGAAACGAAAATATATTTATTGGAAATGAAGCAGGTTATAATTCACTGAGTCCTGTTAGAAATGTATTTATCGGTTACCAGGCAGGGCGAAAAAACCAAAGCGGACAATACAATGTATACATGGGTGACCGTGCTGGAACAGAAGGCACAGGTTTTTATAATACCATTTTAGGTGGACAGGCTGCAAGCACCAATGATTTTGGTAACAGTAATGTTGCCATTGGATATGTAGCAGGCAGAGATATGGTTTCAGCTCATAATGTATATATTGGTCAGGGTGCCGGATATAATAACTCTGGAACAGAAGGGGGAAATGTATTTATAGGGTATTATGCTGGAGAAACTTTATCCTCTCAGGATAACAGACTTGCTATTTCTAATAGAAATCCTACAACACCACTGATTTATGGTGAATTTGATAATCGAAGAGTGGTAATTAATGGAACCAACGCAAATGGCTATAATTTTTTTGTAAGTGGAACCTCCGCTGGAACCTCCGCTTTTGCTGTTTTTAGTGATTGGAGATTAAAAACAAATATAATAACCATCCCGTCAGCACTTGAAAAGGTACTTCAACTAAGAGGTGTCAGCTATGACTGGAAAGATCCAAAGGCGTTTGATGCTAATAAACATATTGGGTTTATAGCCCAGGAAGTTGAAAAGATAATTCCTGAAGTAGTAAGCAATATCAATGATAATTATACAATGCAATATGCACCTATTACTGCATTACTTGTTGAGGCCATGAAGGAACAACAGCAAGAAATCGAACGTCTGAAATTAAAAGTACAGAATATTGAGGAGATTAAAAATGAGAATGAACAATTAAGAACTAAGTTGGCTGAAATTGATAAGTTGAAAGAGGAAATTGATAAGTTGAAAAAAATTACCGAAGATTTGCTCATCCAAAGTAAATCTGCGACTGATGCCAACAAGTAAAAATTTTGAATGTTCCTAAATCGTTTAACCTTAACATGTCATAGTGAAAAATAAACACAAATTATAAAACAAAAACTTTTGGTCATGAAAATCAAGCTAAGTTATGTCTTGCTGTTAATGGCAATTGTATTTGAGATTAATATATCCGGGCAGCAGGCTAAGAATTTAAAATCGGATCCGAATATTCCCATTTTTGAAATAAAAAATGATTTGGGGCAAACGGTTTTTGCAGTTTATCCTGGAGGTGTGCACATTTTTATTGATGATACCCAACTAAAAGCTACAGGGGGAGGTTTCAAAGTTGGGCGAATTGGAACCGAAAAAGCAACACTTGGAGATATTTTAACAATTGCTCCCGGTGAAGTAAACGTATATCTTGATAATCCGGTAAAAGCAACTGGGGGAGGATTTAAAGTTGGGCGTATTGGAACAGAAAAAGCAGGCGGAATTCCTGATAACTATTTAACTG
>JARGGF010000091.1 GCA_029210905.1 Bacteroidales bacterium
TTCTGACCGATACGAGTTTTAATATCATTTATATTCATATTATATATTAATTTATTTGATAATATTAATTTAATTAATATATTTGTCTTAAAACTAAGAACTAACAACAAATAAACGAAATAATACCTAACCAGTATACATATTTACTATGGAAAAAATTACATATCAAAAAAAAAGGAAATTAACCGACACTGAGTTAAATGTGTGGGTAAAAAATCTTCCTGTACCGCAGAAGGAGATTTTTTACGAAAAAATTGACAACTGCGATGCGCTCTGGATTGGAATTGATGATATGAAAGACCGGAGAAAACGTTTTAACAATTATCGTTATAAAGGAGTTTCAAAACCAGATTCTTTCTCCCAGTTACTGATATACGTATCGGCATTGTATGCACAGCCAGATTTAAAAATTGAAACCATTTTCCCAAACATAGACAAGCAGTTTGCAGAAACCTTTGTGCCAATTGTGCTTAAAAAATCAACGGAAACTAACAACTTCAATTATAATGCTGAGAATAAAACGTAACAATTTAATTCATGAGATGCACGACAAAGGCATTAGTGCCTATGCAATTGCAGCAAAGTTAAATGTGTATCCAAAAACAATTTACAACATTATTAAAAAAAAGCATACACCATCAGTTGAACTGGCACAATCAATCGCCAATTTATTCGGAATTAAAATAGAAGAGTTATTTGAATTCGAGGAGGAGTAAGATGAAAATAGAGATAGAAATCAATAAAGAAGAAATTGGAGGACTTATAGCTGTTCATATTGATGGTGATATGCCTGTTAGAACAGCACTTAATCTATTGGAGCATGCAAAATCAGAAATCTATAGAAAAGCAAACAATTTACTTCCAAAAACAGGAACAGTTGGAGGTAAAGAGGTTTACGAGGTGCTTGACAATTATCTTATTAAAGATATAATTTAAAATAATAGTTATGCCAAAACAAACAGGAGGCCAGGAAATGAGAGACCTGGCAGCGATGATTAATAAACAAATACCAGGGCTTGGATTTGCCTTATTTGTTTTCCCACTTAATGAACCAGGAATGGCCAATTACGTTTCAAACGGACAAAGAGAGGATATGATTAAAATGCTCAGAGAAACATTAGCCAGGTTTGAAAATGGAGGGATTGTTCAAACTCCAGAGAGGAATTAGCAACTAATAAATTTTATAATATGAATTCAAGACCAGAACATCCAATTGATATATCAGAAGAATTTAATATCCCTGATTTTAAAGAAATAATCAAAAAGGAATGTGAAAAAGCAATTCCGCCTGATGAAAAGATTGAAATTAAAATTACTGCTGAGTTTAGGAAAGATAAGACTCTAAAAATTGTTATGAGGCTCGATGAAAATTCAAATTTATCCAAAATTTTTACTGCTCTTGAAAAACCCAGGAACCAACTTATTAATAAAGTTGCTGAAAGTTTTGCGAATTCTGATGGTCCTGGAGACTTTGAAGACTATGACAATTTTATGAATAAAACCAGGATAGGAGATATAATCAAATGAAAGCGTGGACTCTAAAGGAAATCTTATTTCTTGAGCATCATTATAAAACAATGACTGTTGCTAAAATAGCCCAGGAACTGAAAAGAACAAAAAGCGCCGTACAATCAAAAGCGAATGATCTGGGATTAAGAAAACTGCTTACGTGGACCAATGAAATGGACAAAGTTGTAAAAGAATTGTATCCAATAATGTCTGCCTCACAAGTTGCTAAAAAATTAAATACCACTAAAAATGCCATAAAAAACAGAGCAAACGTATTGAAAATTAATAAATCAGGTAATTCCGGGAGGTTTCAAAAAGGTCATGTACCAGCAAACAAAGGGAAAAAGATGTCTCCGGAGCACTACGAAAAATCAAAACACACATTTTTTAAAAAGGGGCACCACCCCGGAAATATCAAGCGCGTAGGTGCTGTAAAAATGAGTAGGGACGGATATTATGTAATTAAAACCAAAAACCCTGATAAATGGGAATATGTACATCGGTTAATTTGGAAGAAACACCACAAACAACCAATAAAAAGAAATGAGATTATTGTTTTTACTGACGGCAATAAAGAGAACCTGGCCATTGATAATCTTGAGAAAATTGACCGCAATAAACATATTGAAAGAGTTCGAAATTCGGATGGATATGTTTCCTACCTGATATCGCGTGATGATGATATAAGGCAGGAAATTTTAAGAAATCCTGAATTAATTGAATTAAAGCGGAAAGTGATGAAACTTAAAAATTTAGTAAAAAATGAAAATTGAAAACCTGCAAAAACTCGACAGTATGTTGGGGAAAAAATTCACTTATGAAGGAAGTGATATCACCCTGTTAACTTATAAGCAAACAGGAGAAAAAATTGAGTTGGTTACCAATGGAGATTGGATTCATACAACAGTATTTGACCTGGGCATTGTGATTGCAAGGATGAAAGAAATTCATCTTCCGCAAGTAACGCTTGAAGAGGCGTTTAAACAGAATACAAAGTTTGTGGCTATTAAAAACAATGCCATTGACAAGGTGCAGGACAGCCTTTTAGAGATGATTGATAAAGTGATGTCTGACCCTGGTAATATCAGCCAGGCAGAGTCAGTAGTAAACATTGCCGATTCTGTTGTAAGGACAGAAAAGTTGAAAATTGAGCAAATGGCACTGCTCAATAAACTTCAACAGTTATAACCATGCCATCAATTACACTTACACATAATTTGGAAGTAAGCCTTGAACGCTTCCTTGAAGCTTGCACACTTAGCCAGTTATATGAATTGGAATTACTCCTGGGTAAAAAGCTAAACCAGGTTGAACAGGAATTGGAAATACAGGACATGGATAAAGCAAGTATGAAGCATAAAATATTAACCAAAAAATCAGAAAGTCATGAAAATGAAGAAAAAGGAATTTGAACTATTAAAGCAGCATGAAGGTAAAGACGCCTATTTAAGGGCCCCAAAGCATGGACTTCACAGATATGAAAGAATTAAAATAATCTTCATTAATCTTTCAACTAGCCTCATGCATATTGAATTTGAAGATAAGTCATTACTTGAATATTATTCAAATATCATAGAACGTAAAAGAATTGAAGAATTATTCGTAGTACCAAGTTGGTCTATAAAAGGAGCCTTAGTAAAAATTGAAGGTTGTATGGAAGCTGATAGCCCCAATATTAAAGGGGAGAC
Organism: Bacteroidales bacterium; assembly: GCA_029210905.1. Lineage (GTDB taxonomy): Bacteria > Bacteroidota > Bacteroidia > Bacteroidales > NBLH01 > NBLH01. The sequence continues at coordinate 3,198 of JARGGF010000091.1, forward strand.
TTTCAGCATAAAGACAAATAAATTGCTATGTAATGGGACAGTTTCGGCCTGGTGTGAAAATTTACCTGGAGGCGCATTCGATGTTCGTTATATGATTCCACAAAACCTACCTGTTGAAGATTTCTTTTTGTTCAGTAGTGTTTCTGGTTTAAATGCCTGATAAAAAAGAAATATTGTTATTTATCATTAATGAGATAGACAGGATGTTAAAGGAAGATTATTTACCTATAAAATACCAGATCTATCTTATACACAGACGTGAAATTCTAACAAAAAAAATATATAACCCGAAACCTGTAATTTATGATATCCCCGCAAACCATTGATAAAGTAAAAGAGCTCTCCATCATTGATATTATTGAGAAATATCATGAAATACCTAAAAAAGCAGGTGTTAATTACGTGTGCCATTGCCCATGGCATAAGGACAAACACCCATCGTTTATGGCTTCGCCATCAAAAAATATTGGAAAATGTTTTGTTTGCGATAAGGCCGTTAACGGCATCTCTCTGGTTATGGACTTAAAATCTGTGGGTTATCCGGAGGCTATTAAAATGATAGCCAATGATTTTAATATAAAAATTATAGAAACTTATAAAAAGGAGGCTACTGATGAAGAAAAACTAAAAAACAAGGAAATGGAAGCGCTGATTATTGCCAGTAGCTGGGCGGCTGATTGGTACCATAATCAGCTGCTTTCTGCCCTTGAAAAGTATTTTCCTGGTAATCCTTACAATATTTTCATTTTTGGACAAAAGAGTGAGAATATTTCAAAATATAATCCTGAAATGGCTATAATAGCCTATATTCTGGAACGTTTTAAATACAATATTGAATTAATTAAGAAATTTAAGATAGGTTATGCCCCCTATGGGTACTCCAACCTGCATTCAGCAGCGATTTTAGCAGGTTTTAAGCTGGATGTGCTGGTTAAGGCCGGACTGGTTAAGCAAAAAGACAGCGGGGTTATTGATTGCTTCATCCACCGGCCTTTAATTTTTCCAATACATAGTGCAAAAGGCAGTATTGTGGGTTTTTCGGCCCGGAAGATGCCCTGGGATAACAGCCAGGATAAAACGGGCCGGCCCTATCCTAAATTTATAAATACTTCTGAAACCCTTGTATATAATAAGAGCAATTTGCTTTATGGATTTGATTATGAAACCCAGGGAGCTATTAGAAAAGCAGATAAAGCTTATGTTGTTGAAGGTAACACCGATAAAACATCCTTGTTTTTTATTGGTGTTAAAAATGCTGTGGCTAAATCCGGTACAGCTTTGACCGATGCGCAGATAGAAAGCCTGAAAAAACTGACAAAAAACATTTGCCTGCTGGATGATGGCGACAATGCCGGACAGCTGTCAATGTTGAAAAATGGAGAAAAGCTTAATACTGCAGGTTGTAATGTTACAGTAATTACCATTCCGGAAGGGGAAGATCCTGACAGTTTTTTTAAAACAGAAGAGCAATTCAGGGAATTTGAACGTGATTTTGAAAAAGATTATATAATCGATGTCAGGGCGGTTCCTGAGCTGGAAGAGGCTTCAACAATTCAGCTAAAAAAGAAAGTAAAACAGGCAGTGGCCGAAATGCTGCTACAAAAGCCTAAAGAGGATCGTGACGAATACATTCAGGCCATAATAAAAGGCTCTGATACAAATCAGAAGGACTGGAACCAGGCAATTAGGATCGCTGCTTTTAGTGTGATAAATAAAGGCTTAAATATCACTGAAGAGCAGGAAGGCCAAAGGATTGAACCGGATAACTCAGATGAGAACAGGAGAAAGCACGATTTTTATAAAATTAAGATTGACAGAGGAGGGCACCCGACAGGTATTGAAATTGATGAAAGAAAATTCCTGCTCAAATTAAAATCAACCAAATATTGGGAATTTGAAAATAATGGAAAGGCAAAACATATCTATTTTGGGTTTTTCACTTATTCGTTAAGCATAGATGAGGGCGAAATAATTTTTGTTCAATTAAAGGAAGGCAGAATTAAAAAGGTGTCGATTAATTTAATTAAAAGAACATTTTTTGAGTTTGTTAAGTTGCTCCGACCATTGGAGCATTCGGGGTTTACAAAAGAAGGAAAGGAGTGGGAAAAGATAGTTATCAACTCAGAATTAGAGACGCTTTTGATAAAAAAGGTAACCACTCTTTTTGAAGAAAAACGGATGATAATTTATCCTGATAAAAAAATAAATATTATTCAGGATACAATTTTCAATCATTACACTTTCTTTCAGAATTTCTTTGTAGTTTCTGATAAAAATGGCTATACCGTGAATAATTACAGTCAACTAAGAGATGGTTATGTTTGGGATGATTCCGTATTAGACAGAGAATTTAACGAACCAAAGGATTCTCAGCCTGGCGTATTTGAAAAATTTGTCCATGATATCAGTGGCAATGAGTGGGATTTAAAACAGAACAAATCAAATTATAAAGAGAGGCTCAGATATAAATCATTACTAATTGCAGGAGGTTATGGTCTACATAACTATAACGAAATTAAACGAAAACTTGTAATTCTTACACAAGGAAGGATTAGTGAAGATGACACCTCTGAAGGAAGAGAAGGTAAAACCCTTTTTGTAAAGAGCTTAGGTAGATATATGTTGAATAAGCATCCAAAGAATAGTAAGACATTTGTATCTATTCCAGGTAAGGATCTAAAAGCTGATGATAAACATAAATGGCAGGATATTGAGTTAAATACCACTTGTGTATTATATGATGATCCTCCACCATGGATTTCAATTGAAAGCCTATACAATGTTGCTGAAGATTCTTTTAAAGTTGAAAAGAAGAATCTAGGCAACAGCTATATAGAATCAAGAATGTATATGACCACAAATAGACCTTTTGAACGTGATAGTGGATCTTCGAAAGATAGAACATGTGTTATAGAACTTGACAGTATATTTAGTGCTGAATATTCGCCGGAGGATAAATACAATCATTACTTTTTTCGCGATTGGAAAGGTAATTTGGAAGATGAGTGGAACAAATATTATAAATATGTGCTTGGAACCATGCTCCCGGAATATTTCAAAGCAAACTGCAAATTGCTTGAACCACCATCAAAGAACCTGCACCGAAATGAATTATTGCAAAAAGCCAGGCGCTTAACAAAAGGTGTGGATGTAATCTTCTGGATGGACAATTTGTGCCATGGCGATCAGCTCAATGAGCCATTCCTGGTTATTGGGGAGCAATATCATACAAAAGACTTATATCCAAAGTTCCTGGAATTCAGTGGATATAAGGATGACCAAAAGCTGAAACTTAATTTTTCGAAAGTGATAAAAGCTTATATGGAAAAAGAGTCTATCACCTTCGATACCGGCAGGGATAGTTCAGGAACCTGGATTGAAATTAAAGGAGGACTTCCGGAGAAAATAACTATAAACCAGGAGTATGTTGCTGATTTCTTTAACAATGGCAATGGATATACACTTACTGATATTGCCAGTGATGATGAGCTTAAATTGATGACTTATGATTTTAATGAGAAATATGATTTAAATGTAACCCCTGTAATGCTTAGAAAAGCAGCTGAGCTTATGCAGGAAGAAATGCCATACTAATAAAATTATGAAAACACCAATTACATATTACGGAGGCAAAAATAACATGTTAAAATACATTTTGCCCATAATTCCAGACCATAGAATTTATGTTGAGGCATTTGCAGGAGGCGCGGCCGTATTTTTTGCTAAAAGACCTTCTGATATTGAAGTGCTGAACGATATAAATGGGAATATTGCTAATTTTTACAAAGTTTTAATTAGTGATTTTGATGCTCTAAATATTGAAATTGAATGCACATTACATGATGAATATAGTCATCAGCAAGCGCAAAAAATATATTTTTCAAAAAAACCTGTTTATAATAATATTAAAAGAGCATGGGCCGTCTGGGTACTCAGTAATATGAGTTATGGTTCAGATTTCTCAAGTGGATGGCAATGGGTTAAAAACAAAAATGATAACTGGCATCCAGCAATAAAATTAAGGAATAAAAAAGATGCTTTTAAATTTCTTAAAGGAAGGTTAAAACTTTTGACCGTACATAATTCTGATGCACTTGAAATAATTCAAAAAAGAGATGGTGTTGATACATTTCAATATTTAGATCCTCCTTATGTTGGAGCCAGGCAAGGTCATTATTCAGGTTATAAAAAAAAAAACTTTGGTAATCTTCTTGAATTACTTCCAAATTTAAAATCAAAATTCCTTTTATCTTCTTATAGAAATAATAAGCTTGATGAATTAATTGAAAAAAATAATTGGAACTCAATTGAGATCAATCAGCGCTCTTCTGTATCTGGTAGAAATTTCAGAAAAACTGAGGTACTGACATTTAATTACCACCAGGCAAATTGTTATCAAACATCTATGTTCTAACTTCTAATTTATAAAACTATGAATCCAAAATATTTTATAACGCTTGTAATCGCTGGAATTATTGCCAGCGGAGTTTTATTGGCCGCAGAATTATTGAATGAAGAATTGAGTAATTTCTGGATAATTATTGTCTCTCTGCTATCACTGGCCATTGCCAGGTTAACAACCAAAATACTTATCTGAATGAAAGCAATTAACAACCTCTCCCTGGTTAGAAAAAGGAAAGGCCTTACTGTGCAGGATTTAGGCGAAAAGCTTAATTACAGTTATAGCTTAATTATAGAAATAGAAGAAAAAGGCCATATTCCTTCAGTGTACCAGGCGCTGAAAATTGCCCAGGCGCTTGATGTGGAAGTAACCGAATTGTTTAATGTAACTGACTGGTAATGAAAACTTATGTGGTTTTTTTCAGGTTGTATTATTCCGGAAGAACGATTGACAAGTCGGTAATTATACACCAATGCCTGGGAGAAACGCACATGAAGGACCGATTAAGGGAGTATGTTTTAAAAAAATATAATAGAAATTATAAATACCTGGAGAGCTATGAAAAAGAAGAAAAAGACTTTTGTGCTAATGATATCAGAAAAGTTTCCGGCATACCATCCAAGAGCTGGTCAGGAAACATTTTTTGAGGATAAAATAAAATCCGGAGATAAAATACATACCATCAGGCAAAACTTTGCTTTATGGAAAAAACGGGCTGTGATAATAAACTCTGGAGATGGAGTTTTATCAATAAGAAAGTGGGCTGGTAAACCTTACAGAAGTAAACACATTGAGCTATTCAGGTTTGAAATAATCTACGTTCAGAAAATTGATTATGACCAGGAGGGCTGGTGGTCTATTAATCATTGGCTTTACAGAAATGCAGAATTAGCCAAAAATGACGGACTTAGTGAGGATGACTTCATTAGTTGGTTTAAGGGATGCCCTGATAATCTGGGATGTATTATTCACTTCACTGATTTTAAATATTAAAATAAATACAAATCATAAAATAACTATTAAAATATGAGAATATGAAAATCTGGAAATTTAAACTAAAAAAAGAAAGAAGTCAACTCGTTAAAATGCCTTCAAAAGCTGAAATAATGGACATTCAATTGCAAAATGATAACCTTGTTATGTGGGCTTTGATTGACCCAGATGACGAAGAAATTGAAGTTAAAATAAATATGTATGGAACTGGTTGTGAAATTAATAACACCACCTCAAAAGATGAATATTTGGCAACTGTGCAGGAAGGCCTTTTTGTTTGGCACTTTTTTATGAATTACGAAATAGCCTCACAATAAAACATGAAAATAAAATACATTTTATTTATTATCATCTGGATAGCTGAATTTTATGCATTATTTAGTTTGCAAAATGACTCAGTAAAAATTTATAACTGGGACTTAATGTCAAGGTTTCACTTTAGTTTTTATGGCGTTATAGTAGGAACAGTCCTGGTAGCGTTCTGGTACGTTAACGATAATTTTAATCCAAACAAAAAATAGTTATGAAAAGAAGAGGAAGACTTGTTACATGTAAATCAGGTAAAGGGATTATTTATGCTGATGAAGAATTGGTTCAAGGTAAATACAAGGTTTACCTGACAAATGAAAAATTTGAACCAGTAATGGATGAAAGCGGCCAGCATAAAAAGGTGTTGGCATCGGCTGAGAGTTTGAAATTAATTGGATATGTAAATTAAAATTTATTATATGAAAACTATTGATATTGAAGAATTAATTGCGGCCTGGTCTGGGATAGACATAGATAATGATGATGATTATTTTGACAAACTGGAAGATTGGGTCTATGATAATTTTGAAATTAGCTTTGAAAATTTAGACAAACTTATCAATAAGATATTTAATGGTTTAGATTGTCAAATTTCTCCACTAACTGCTAAACCTTACATAGGTATTTCTAATGAAAATATGTGGCTTATAAAGAAAGAATTACCATTGGGTAATTTCATTTCTAACATAATTCTTTGGCTGAAAGATGGAAAGGATTTAGATAAGTCAGAACCAATCTACAAGACAATTACTGTAAATGGTGAACCAAAATATAATATTTATTTAAATGAATATGATTATGAATAACTTAAAATTCAGAAAAGACACCCTGGTTTGTTTTGAAGGTAAAAACGACGTAATGGGTGCATTAACTGAAGCCAAACAATTCATTTTAGACAATGATTTAGATGGCTGCGATCTGGAGTTCAATAATTTCACATTTGGAATTGTGCCAGACTCTGATTTAAATGAGGATTTAGAAGATTATAAACATTGGTTGCAATGCAAAAAATAATCATTGA
>JARGGF010000920.1 GCA_029210905.1 Bacteroidales bacterium
GAGAATGAAGATCCTGGTTTCATCTATCATTCAATTGGAATAAATGGTGCCAGTTTCACTTCCTTTTTAAGGTGCAATTTGCTCGAAAAGCAGTTGAAAGCATTAAATCCTGATATGATCATTATATCACTTGGCACAAATGATGCGTATACAACAAAGTTTAAGCCGGAGTTTTATAAGGCCAATTATGAAGAAATGATTCGAAAAATAAAGAAAGTTGCTCCAAATGCTGCTATTTTGAATACAGTGGCAAATGATAGCTATTTATTTCGTCGATATCCGAATAAGAATACTCAATTGGCAGCAGATGTAATATATCAGGTTGCAAAAAAACATAATTGTGGTGTCTATGATTTTTATGACGTGATGGGAGGACTTAATTCTTCCTCTGTCTGGTACAAAGAAAACTTAATGGTTAAAGATAAAATCCATTTTAACCGAGAGGGATATTTATTAAATGGAGACTTGCTATTTAATGCATTTATAAAAGCCTATGATAATCACCTGGTTAAGCTAAATAAAAAACAGTAATTCAATTGATAGATAAGATTTTAGGCATATTCTCCTACTCATCAAATGAGCCCCTTATATTTACTCGTTTATATTTCTGGGTCTTTTTTGTGGTAGTGCTTGCTGGTTATTCTGTTTTATACAATAAGCGGAAACCAAGGAACGCCTATTTATTCCTGGTCAGTCTGTTTTTTTATTACAAATCAAGTGGTATTTATTTTTTGCTTTTACTATTTTCCACTGTTACTGATTTTTTTATTGGAAAACGCTTGTATTATGCTGAATCTCCAACAAAAAGAAAATCATTGCTAATACTTAGTATTTTTATAAACCTATTTGTGCTTTCGTATTTTAAGTACTCAAATTTTTTCATTGAAACAATAAATTCGATATTTGCTACTCAGTTTCAGGTTGTTAATTATTTTAATTTAATGGCAAATGGAATTGCCGGGGCTAATTATTTCGATATTGATAAAATAATATTGCCTGTAGGGATTTCTTTTTTTACTTTTCAGACAATTAGCTATACTGTTGATATTTATCGAAAAAAAATTACTCCGGTAACAAACATTCTCGATTTTGGTTTTTATGTTTCGTTTTTTCCCCAGTTGGTTGCAGGACCTATTGTTAGAGCTTCTGAGTTTATTCCTCAGTTGTATCAAAAATATAAAATAACACAGGCCGAATTTGGAATGGCCATATTTATGATCCTAAACGGACTGCTGAAAAAACTATTTATCTCCGATTATATAGCTGTTAACCTTATAGATAGGGTGTTTGAAAAACCTATAATGTATTCGGGGATAGAAAATTTGATGGCGCTGTATGGTTATTCAATGCAGGTTTATGCTGATTTTTCCGGATATACCGATATTGCTATTGGTGTGGCGTTGTTAATGGGCTTCCGCTTGCCGGTAAATTTTAATTCGCCCTATAAGGCACTTCATGTAGGTGAGTTCTGGAAACGTTGGCATATTTCATTATCAACATGGTTGAAAGATTATCTTTATATTCCTTTGGGAGGCAACAGGCATGGCGAAACCCGGACAAATATTAACCTAATGATTACCATGCTTTTAGGAGGTTTATGGCATGGTGCCAGCTGGCAATTTGTAATATGGGGTGGATTAAATGGCGTAGGGTTATTGATTTACAAACAATGGCGTAAGATAAGTCCGTTTAAGGGAAACCATAGCTGGCCGGTACGTTTTTATGCCATTTTTTTAACATTTAATTTTATTACCTTAACACGTATCTGGTTTCGTTGTGGAAGTATGCAGCAAGTAAATGAAATGATACATCAGATTACCTACGCCTTTGAACCAGGACAGATAATTGAGGTGTTTTCGGCCTATAAGAAAGTGCTTTTATTATTGATTTTTGCATTTATTGTGCACTGGCTGCCAAGTAATTTTAAGGCCTGGTACCGAACCCGTTTTGCAAATTTACCAAGTTGGGCTATAGCTGTTGTAGTTCTGGTGGCAGTATTTTTTATTTACCAGTTCCAGACATTTAAATTACAACCCTTTATCTATTTTGCGTTCTAGAGCTTCCCTTATTATTTTTGTCCATATTGAATAGCCTTTTTTGTTTAAGTGGAGTTGGTCTGCTTCAAAAACATGCTTTAAAACATCCCCGTTTTTATTGAGCATAGCAGCACTTACATCAATGTAACTGCAATTATCGGCGCTGTCGCACAAAAACTTTATTTTTTTGTTAATACGCTGCATTTCCGGCCACCAATTCCATCTGGAAGGGGAGGGCTTTAGAGAAACAAAAAAGATATGACTTTGGGGCAGTTCTTTTTTAATAAGTGCTTGAAAATATTCGAAAGATTGCACTACCTTAATAGTGTCTGTATTTGTTGAAGTAATATCATTTTCACCTGTATAAAAAACTATTTCCGAAGGACTGTGCTTGATTATTAACTCTTTAGCATAAAAAATTATTTCAGGAATGGTAGAACCCCCAAAACCTCTGTTTAATACGTTAAAGTCATTAAAATCCTTATTGAGATTGCGCCATTTTCTGATACTGGAACTACCAGTAAAAATAATATCAATTTTCCTGTCTGGATGTAAAGAATCATCATGTAAGAAAAGCTCAATTTCAGGGTAAAATCTTTCGATAAAAAGAGTATCTGCAAATTTTGCTATTGCTTTAAGGTTTTTCGGATATAGTGTATCTTTAACCGGGAC